>JAGWTP010000112.1 GCA_028868895.1 Burkholderiales bacterium | reverse complement strand
CCGACAGTAGTTCAGCCGCGGCTGAACAGAAAGGCCAGCCGAAATGGCCGATTCCGCGCCGATGTCGCACTGCACCATTCCTATACTTAGGCGTGACCCCCGAGTCCTTTCGGGACCTTCACAAGGAGCCTTCATGGCCAAGACTGCATCCCACATCCCCCCGCTGCTGCCCGAACTCCTGCCAACGAAGTCGTCCACTCAGCTCATCAACGAGCACGTCCAGCGGCTCATCGACGGCGGCGAACGCCAGAAGACCATTGCGCTGTCGCTCGGTTTCGGCGCCAACTACGTCAGCATGCTCAAGGCGGGCGAGGAACTGCCGCTGCCGCGCGTCGTCGCGTTCGCCCACGCCGTGCGCCTGTCCGACGCCGAGCGACACGAGTTGCTGCACGCGCGACTGATGGAACTGCATGGTGCGAAGGGCGAAATCTGCGTCGAGACGCTGGCGCAGTGGGCAGACGACCTCTGCTCGCCGGTCGGCGACGAGGGAAGGCTCGTCAAAATGTGGCGTGCGGCCACGAGCCCGGCGTCGCGCCTGCTGGTCGGGCTGCTCGAAGACCCGGTTCGTGCTGCGCGAATCCGCGCAGCAATGGAGGCTGTCGTTCAGGCTGAACTGCAGGCGATGGCTGACGAGGCGGCTATCCCGTAACGGCGGGCCGAAGAGACCGTTTCCACCGTCCAGGCGCAAATTTGGATGTAGAGGGTGGAAACCGCCATACAACTGAGAGGCCACAGTCCGCGATACAGCAATTTGCTCGGCAACAGCGAAAGAAACAAGCGGCAAACTATCGCGGAAGTGCTGACAGCCGTTGCCAAGGACCTACTCCAACTTTGTGGTTCCTTCTGCCACCGCCAGGCCGGACGCCTGAGCGGCCTCCGCCAGTGCGTCCAGCGAGCTGCTCGCAACTTGTTCTGCCCACCGCCAGGACGACGACTGTCTCCCCTCCACTTCGTCATCACCTCCGGCAACGCGCTCGACCACGCCCTTGGCCGCAAGCTCCCGCAGCCGATTTCGGACAGAGGTCTTTTTCCAGCGGTCCCGCGCCTCGGTGTTGATGAAGTCCATCTCGAACTTCATGACGAGGTGCCACGTGACCTCGGCGGTCGAGACCGCGGCCGGCTGCGCAGCCTGCACGAAGCTGCGAATCTCGTTGGTCACAGCGCCGCGGGCGCCGTACTTCCCGCGCCATGCGCGCACCGGCAGGATGCACGTCGGGTCGAGCTCGGAGCTGTAGGCGCGAATCAGGCTGTCGCAGGCGTCTCGCTCCCGTCGAGCCTTGTCAACCTGGGCTTGGACTTCCTGCAGGATGCCTTCCAGTCGCTGCACATGCGCGTCAGCGCGTCCGCGGGTGGCCACCAGCCCCTTGAGGTAGGACGGCACGCGTTTCATCGTCTCGTGGGTCATGTTTTCGCCTCGGGTTGGTCGGTTCCACTGTCGATTGCGAGGCCGGCGCCGGCCGCCTGTTGGAGCAAAGAATCGAACGACGCGGTCGCAGGCTGAGGCAGCCTCCAGCGCATCCACTTAGGACCACCATCGTTTGGTACAAACCGCTCGACCAGACCCTTCGCGGCTAGCCGTTTCAGCTTTACAACCAACGAAGCGCTGACCCATGAGCTGTGGGCACCCAGTGTGAGAAAGGAGAGTCCGAAAAATGCGGTCAGCTGGTCTGCGAGGGGTCCGGTTCCGATTCCAGACGGCCCGGCTGCGCCCAAAAAGCTGATGATTTGCTGCTTAAACGCTCCTCGCTTGCCGTAACGACCCTTCCAAGCGTGCACGGGCACTATTTCGTCCGTTTCGATGGCATCGCTCCAGCTGCGCAGCAGCACATCGCAGGCATCTCGAGCCACGCGGGCCCGGTCTAGGCTGGCCTCCTGCTTCCGCAGCCGAGCCGCCGCACGCGCCAGAGCTTCCCGGGCAGCGGCCACGGCCGGCGCCAAGCGCTGTAAATGGCCGTCGGCCCGGGCCCGGCTGTCGACGAGGCCTTTGAGGTAGGACGGCAATCTATGTGCGGGGAAGCTGACTTTGGGGTTCACCATACCCCTGTAAAGGCACCCAACATAGCCGTTTTTGGGCCCTCGCCGCGAGGCAACGAGCCCTGTTACACAACTCGCACCTCCATCGGCATAACACCCTTGGTGCCGGGTGCGCCACACCGATCGGTTGACGGCGACGCAACGGCGACGCTGCGTCAACCCAGCGGCAGCGCAGCGGCATGGCGCGGCGGCGGCTCCAGCTCTGGCGTCAGTCGTCGCCCAGTCGCAACCCGCTGGGCTGGCGTTTTTCGACCGCCCATTTCAGCAACGCCGCACTGCGGTACACGCCGTGCGCGAACTTGCCGTAGGGCAGCGTCGCGAACAGCGCCATCACCGCGCCCAGGTGGATCGCCAGCAGCAGCGCCAGCGCGTCGCTCGCGCGCAGGGCCGTCAACGCCAGCCCACTGGCGGCGGTGAGGAACAGCAACGCGATGAAACCGCGGTCCATCGGCTTTTGCGCCGCATCGCCCTGCAGCGGGTGGCGCGTGAGGTTCAGCCCCAGGAGCCCCGTGGTGCCGACGACCAGCGCCACGCCACCGGCCATGCCGAGCAGCTTGGGCAGGCTGGCGTAGCCGTACGGCGCCGGCCAACCGAGCAGGTAGTGGTACAGCGTGGCCACGCTGGTGGCGGCGAAGCACAACATGAAGCCGTAGAAGGTCAGGTGATGAAAGCGTCGCCGGCTTAGCGTGTACGCATCGTCGGCGTTGTTGCAGCCCTCGCCGTGGCCACCGTCGAGGTACTTCAGGCGCAGCGCGTCGTGGGCGGCCTCGCCTGCGGCCGCGCCCGTCACGGCACCGGGCGACACCTCGTTCCAGAAGCGCCGCACGCCGATGCCCAGCGCCAGCACCGCGAACACGAAGACCGGGGCGAACAAGCCGACCATCAGGTTGTGCGGGAACACCGCATAGAAGTTGCCGTGCGGCGGTGCGCGCCACAGCGAGCCCTGCAGGACCACGGCCAGCACCAGGAACAGCGCCAGGCCCGCGGCCAGTGCGAGCGACAGCGTCAGGCCGTTGCGCTTGTAGAGCGCGCCGAGCGCGGGCGGCCAGGCGTATTCGGCATAGGTCTGGACGCGCACCCGGGCCATCGCCTGCGGCACATTGACGGCGAACTCGTGCGGCGGCGCGTACTGGCAGGCATGCAGGCAGGCGCCGCAGTTGTGGCACAGGTTGGCGAGGTAGTCGATGTCGGCCTTGGCGAATTCGAGCCGGCGCGTCATGGCCGGAAACACGGCGCAAAAGCCTTCGCAGTAGCGGCAGGCGTTGCAGATCTGCAGCACGCGCGCCACCTCCGAGTCATCGTTCGTCAGCGGGCGAATCGGGATGACTCGTGCCGCGCCACCGCCCAGTGCGGCCGCCTCGCGGGCCAGCGCTTCAAGCGGCCGCACGGTCGCGCTCCTGCATCGCGGCAGCCGCCGCCCGCGTGCCGGCGATGCGGCCGAACGCGGTGCCGATGGACATGCCCACCCCCGCCGTGTAGCCCTTGCCGAGCACGTTGCCGGCCATCATTTCGCCGGCCACGTACAGGTTGTCGCTGGGCCGGCCGGCGAAATGCACGGCCGCGTGCGCATCGGTCTTCAGCCCGAGGTACGTGAAGGTGACGCCGGGGCGCAGCGCGTAGCCGCGAAACGGTGGCGTGTCGATCGGCCGCGCCCAGTGCGTCTTGGCGGGCTCGACGCCGTCGGTATGGCAGTCGTCGAGCGCGGTGTGGTCGAAGTGGCCCACGCGGCACGCGGCGTTGTAGCGGGCCAGCGTCTGCACGAAGGTGGCTTCGTCCAGGCCGAGCCGGTGCGCAAGCTCGGGCAGCGTGGCGGCGGTGATGCCCGGGAACACCGGCGGCATGAAGCGCCCGACGGCCTGGGCATCGATGATCGCGTACGCGATCTGCCCCGGCTGCTGCGCCACCAGTCGGCCCCAGATGGCGTAGCGCTTGGGCCAGTAGTCTTCGCCCTCGTCGTAGAAGCGGCGGGCCTCGCGATTGACGACCACGCCGAGCGACACGCAGTCGATGCGGGTGCAGATGCCGCCGTCGAAGAGCGGCGCGCGCGCATCGACGGCCACCATGTGCGCCTGGGTCGGGTCGCCCACGGCGTCGGCGCCGGCCTCGATCATGAACTTCAGCAGCGTGCCCCGGTTGTAGCGGGTGCCGCGGATCAGGAAGTTGTCGGCCGGGTATTCGCCGCGCTCGTTGCGGCCCCACGCCGCGCGCAACCACTCGCGGTCGGATTCGAAACCACCGGCGGCCAGCACGCAGCTGCGCGCTTCGATGCGTTCGGCGCCGACGAACGCGGCCCTGAATTGCCCGTGGTCGAGTTCGAGCCGATCGACCGGTGCGTCGTAGCGAACCTGCACGCCGAGCCGTTCGGCGCTGCGGTAATAGGCGTTGACGAGCGCCTTGCCGCCCCCCATGAAGAAGGCATTGGTGCGCGCGGTGTGCAGCGCGCCCGTCAGCGAGGGCTGGAAGTGCACGCCGTGCCGGCGCATCCAGTCGCGGCAGTTCGACGAGGCCCGGATGACGACCCGCGCCAGGGCTTCGTCGGTGAGGCCGTCGGTGACCTTGAGCAGGTCCTGCCAGTATTCCTCTTCGCCGTACACACCCGTCAGCACGTCCTGCGGCGCGTCGTGCATGCAGCGCAGGTTGCGCGTGTGCTGCGAATTGCCGCCGCGCCATTCGCGCGGCGCCGCCTCGAGGATCCGCACCGACGCGCCGGCCTCGCGCGCCGCAAGCGCCGCGCACAGTGCCGCGTTGCCGCCGCCGATCACCAGCACATCGAGCATCGGTGCACTCCTTGTGCTTGTGGTTCGTGTCGGCCGATCGGTCATGCCGCGCCGCGCGACAACGCCACCGCGCGATCGACCATCCGCGCCGACAGGCCGAGGTAGTGCACCGGGTCCGTGAGGCGCTCCAGCGCCGCCCGGTCGAGGTGCTGGACCACCTCGCTCGATGCGGACAACGCTTCGACCAGCGCAATGCCCTGGTCATTGGCCGCACCGCATGCCGCGTAGACGAGGTCGTGCGCGCGCTGCCGGCCGATGTGCGGCGCCAACCCCATCATCACCGCCTCGGCCATGATCAGGCCCGAGGTCAGGTCGAGGTTGCGGCGCATGCGCGCGGTGTCGACGACCAGCCCGGCCAGCATGAACCTGGCCTGGTGCAAGGCCCCGGCCGACAGCACGAAGCTCTCGGGCAGGGCCACCCACTCGGCGTGCCACGGCCCGGTGGCGCGCTCGAAGTCCTGCACCATCGCGTCGACCATCAGCCCGGCGTGCTGGCGCACCGCCTTGGCCGCGGCGAGCATCAGCTCGCTGGAGATCGGATTGCGCTTTTGCGGCATCGTGCTGCTCGCGCCGCGACCGCTGACGAAGGGCTCGCAGAGTTCGCCGAACTCGGTCGAGGCCATCAGCATCACATCAACGGCGATCTTGCCGAGCGAGCCGGTGACGAGCGCGAGCAGGTTCACCGTCTCGGCCAGCGCGTCGCGGGCCACGTGCCAGGTGGTGGCGGGCACGCCCAGACCCAGCAGCGCCATCAGCGCCTTCTGCACGTCGAGCCCGCTGTGGCCCAGCGACGCGAGCGTGCCCGCCGCGCCGCCGAACTGGCCGACGAGCACACGCGGGCGCAACTCGGCCAGGCGCTGCGCGTGGCGGTCGAACATCGCCAGCCAGACCGACACCTTGTAGCCGAAGGTCACTGGCAGCGCGTGCTGCAGGTGGGTGCGCCCGGCCATCGGCGTGTCGCGGTGCCTGATCGCGAGGTCGGCGAGGATGCGGCGCAGCGCGGTGATGTCGGCGTCGACCACCTCGAGGCCGTCGCGAACCTGCAGCACCACCGCCGTGTCCATGATGTCCTGCGTCGTCGCGCCCCAGTGCACATAGCGCCCGGCGTCGCCGCAGATCGCGGCGAGTTGATGCACCAGCGGCAGGATCGGGTAGCCGACGAGGTCGGTCTCGATGCGCATCTGCTCGAAGTCGATGCGCTCGATCGACGAGTGGCGCGCGATCGCCTCGGCCGCATCGACCGGGATCACGCCGCATTGCGCCTGCGCGCGCGCCAGCGCGACCTCGACCTCGATGCAGCGCGCGATCAAGGCGCGGTCGGAAAAGATCTCGCGCATGCGCGGCGTGCCGAACGCATCGCGAAAGAGGATCGAGTCGATGACCGTGCTTGCGCCAGGCGGTAGCGGGTGGATGCTGGACATGGCGGTGCTCGGCGGGCTCGATGGTGGATGTGCGAACGATGACGGATTGTCGAACGAGTCGGCATCGGGCCCAACCCGGCGCGCATGCCGGCCATCCGAGCCGACGATCGATCTCGCGGTGGCGCGGGTCGCGCCGCGCCCACATAGGCGCTAACCATAGGACAGGGGCGCCGGCATCCGCGCGAGAATCCGCCCCACTTCGGCCCGGGCGCCTGCTGTGCCGGGCGCGATCCTTTCAACCTCAGGAGTCAGAACATGAAACGTCGGACCGCCATCTCTGCCGTCGGTGCCCTTGCGTTGGCCGGTACGCACCGCGCCTTCGCGCAGCAGCCCATCGTGATCAAGTTCAGCCACGTCGTCACCAACGACACGCCCAAGGGCAAGGGCGCGCTGAAGTTCAAGGAGCTGGCCGAAAAGTACACCGCCGGCAAGGTCCGGGTCGAGGTCTATCCGAACTCCACGCTCTACAAGGACAAGGAGGAGATGGACGCGCTGAACAGCGGCGCGGTGCAGATCCTCGCGCCTTCGACGGCCAAGTTCCGCCCGATCGGCGTGCCCGAGTTCGAGGCGCTCGACCTGCCCTACGTGTTCGAAGGGGACGCCGGCTACGACAAGGTCGTCAACGGCCCGATCGGCAAGGGGCTGCTGAAGAGGCTCGAGGCCAAGGGCATCACCGGCATGGCGTTCTGGGACAACGGCTTTCACATGGTCTCGGCGAACACGCCGCTGCTGATGCCGGCCGACTTCCAGGGTTTGAAGATCCGCATCTCGGGCTCGAAGATCGCCGACCTGTACTTCCGTGCCCTGGGCGCGCTGCCGCAGATCCTGGCCTTTTCCGAGGTCTACCAGGCGCTGCAGACCGGTGTGGTCGACGGCTGCGAGAACACGCCGTCGAACTACTACACGCAAAAGTTCTTCGAGGTGCAAAAGCACATCACGGTGTCCAACCACGCGCACCTGCAGTACGCGGTGATCACCAACACCAAGTTCTGGATGGGCCTGCCGCCCGACATCCGCGCCCAGCTCGACAAGGCCATGACCGAGGCCAGCGAGTACACCAACTCGATCGCCAAGCAGGAAAACGCCGACTCGCTGGCCAAGATCAAGGCCTCGGGCAAGACGACGCTGCACTACCTCACGCCGGCCCAGGTCAGCGCGTGGAAGGCCGCCTTCAAGCCGGTCTACAAGGAGGCCGAAGGTCGCGTGGGCAAGCAGATCGTCGATGAGTTGCTGACCGCCGCGGGCATCAAGATCTGACGCACCGGCCCCGCAAGCAACCCTGGGCGCCGCCGTGCTGAAGACGCTGAACAATGTTCTGAACCACCTCGAGGAGTGGCTGATTGCCACCCTCATCGCGCTGGCGACCACGATCGTGTTCGTGGCGGTGCTGCACCGCTACGGCACGTCGAACTCGATCGACTTCGCCAAGTGGCTCGACGCCCACGGCATGGCGTATGCCTCGCCGCCGTTCCGCGCCATCTTCAAATGGCTGGCCAGCCTGGATCTGTCGTGGGCGCAGGAGCTGTGCATCTACCTGTTCATCTGGATGGCCAAGTTCGGCGCCGCGTACGGCGTGCGCACCGGCATCCACGTCGGCGTCGATGTGCTGGTGATGCGCATGGAGCCGGCGCGGGCGAAGAAGGTCATCCTGTTCGGCCTGCTCAGCGGTGCGCTGTTCACGGCGGTCATCGCCAATTTCGGCGCCCACTTCACCTGGAGCGTCTGGCAGTCGGGCACGCGTTCCAACGACCTCGAGATCCGGATGTGGATCGTCTACCTGGCGATCCCGCTGGGTTCGTCGCTGATGTGCTACCGCTTCCTGCAGGTGGCCTGGCATTTCTGGCGCACCGGCGCGCTGCCGCGCCACGACGTGGCGCATGTCGAGGGCCTGGAGAAGGCCGCCGCGGCGACCGTGGCAACGGGCGTGGCAAACGTGACCACGACCGCGAACGTGATCCAGCCCGCACCACCGCCACTGCTCAAGCGCAGCGGCGGCAAGGCGATGAGCGTGTTCCTGATCCTGCTGCCCTTCCTGCTGCTCGGCCTGGGCCTGCTCGCCAAGCAGGGCGTGATACCGGCCGGCGGCGGCGTGCGCGCCGCGCTGGTGTTCGGCCTGCTGATCTCGCTGATGCTCACCGGCATGCCGATCTCGATCTCGCTGGGCCTGACGGTGCTCAGCTTCATGTACACGCTCAGCGACGTGCCGCTCGACTCGGTGGCGATGAAGCTGTTCACCGGCATCGAGAACTTCGAGATCATGGCGATCCCGTTCTTCATCCTCGCCGGCAACTTCCTCACCCACGGCGGCGTGGCGCGCCGGATGATCAATTTCGCCACCTCGATGGTCGGCCACTGGCACGGCGGGCTCGGCCTGGCCGCGGTGCTGGCGTGTGCGCTGTTTGCCGCAGTGTCGGGGTCGTCACCGGCCAGCGTGGTGGCAATCGGCTCGGTGGTCATGCCGGCGATGGTCGCGCAGGGCTTCCCGCCGCGCTTCGGTGCCGGCGTTGTCACGACCGCGGGGGCCCTGGGCATCCTGATCCCGCCGTCGATCGCGATGGTGCTGTATTCGGTGTCGACCAACACCTCGGTGGGCAAGCTGTTCATCGCCGGGGTGATCCCCGGCATCATGCTGGCCACGATGCTGGGCATCACCACCTGGTATCGCGCGCGCAAGGGCGGCTACCCGCGCATGGCGCGCGCCAGCTGGCCCGAGAAGCTAAAGGCCGGCCGCGAGTCGTTCTGGGGCCTGATGCTGATCGTGATCGTGATCGGCGGCATCTACACCGGCATCTTCACGCCGACCGAAGCCGCTGCGGTGAGCGCGGTCTACGCCTTCGTGATCGCGGTCTTCGTCTACAAGGACCTGCAGCTCTCCGAGGTGCCGCGCGTGCTGCTGTCGTCGGCCAACATGAGCGCGATGCTGCTGTACATCATCACCAACGCGGTGCTGTTCTCGTTCCTGATGACGAGCGAGCAGATCCCGCAGGCGATGGCCGACTGGATGATCGGCCAGGGCTTCGGCGCGGTCGGTTTCCTGCTGCTCGTCAACGTGATGCTGCTGCTCGCGGGCAACGTCATGGAGCCGAGTTCGATCATCCTGATCATGGCGCCGATCCTGTTCCCGGTGGCGATGAAGCTGGGCATCGACCCGATCCACTTCGGCATCCTGATCACCGTGAACATGGAGGTCGGCATGTGCCACCCGCCGGTCGGGCTGAACCTGTACGTGGCCTCGGGCATCGCCAAGATGGGCATCACCGAGCTGACGATCGCGGTCTGGCCGTGGCTCGTGACGATGCTGGTGTTTCTCGTCATCATCACCTACGTGCCGTGGATCTCGCTCGTGCTGCCGCGCCTGCTGGGCATGTAGCGGCGTTCTCGCCGTGAGCTGGAACCCCGACCAGTACCTGAAGTTCTCGGCGCCGCGCCTGCGCCCGGCGATCGACCTGCTCGCCGCCGTGCCGGCCACGCAGCCGGGCACCGTCTACGACCTCGGCTGCGGCGCCGGCAACGTGACCCGGCTGTTGGCGCAGCGCTGGCCGCAGGCGGCCGTCATTGGGGTCGACGATTCGGCCGCGATGCTCGCCAAGGCGGCGGCCGATCCGGGCCGCGTGCGCTGGGTCCTGCAGAGCCTGGCCGACTGGCGCGCCGAGCGCCCGGCCGACGTGATCTACTCGAACGCAGCACTGCACTGGTTGCCCGGCCACGCGCAACTCTTCCCGGCGCTGCTCGCGCAACTCGCGCCGGGTGGCGTGCTCGCGGTGCAGATGCCGCGCAACTTCGGCGCACCCTCGCACACGCTGATCGCCGACACCGTGCGCGCCGGCCCCTGGCGGGCACGGCTCGAGCCGCTGCTGCAGCCGTCTCCGGTGGCCGCACCCGACACCTACTACGACCTGCTCGCCCCGATCGCGGCCCGGCTCGACATCTGGGAAACCGAGTACCTGCAGGTGCTCGAGGGCGCCGACCCGGTCAAGGAGTGGACCAAGGGCACTTGGCTCAAGCAGTATCTCGACGCGCTCGAAGAACCCGAGCGCAGCGCGTTCGAGGCCGACTATGCGGCGCGCGTGCGCGCGGCCTATCCCGCGCGCGCCGACGGCAAGACCTTGTTCCCGTTCCGGCGCCTGTTCATGGTCGCCGTGGCGCGCTGACCGCGCCGGCCCGCTCGCCGGTGATCGCGTTGCGCCACTGCACCAGCCGCGCCTTCAGGCGGCGCTCGTTGTCCGGCCCCATGCGCAGCAGCATCTTCGAGCCGGCAGGCAGCGCCTGCAGCGTCGGATCGACAAACTCGTAGCGCAGCCACGGGCGCTGCGATGCGATCGGCCCCTTGACGTCGGTCAGGTGAACCGCGATCGGCCCGGCCGGCTCGGGCGTGGCGAGCAGCGAGTCGATGACCTCGACGAGCCGGTCGTTGAAGTAGCCCTGCGGGTAGCCGAGATCCTGGTAGGCCTGCTGGAACAGCGGATACAGCTTCACGTACAAGGCCACCGCGCGCGCGGTGTCGACCGACTCGACCAGCCTCACGAAGGCCGCGTAGCGGGCGCTGTTCGCCGGCGCGATGACCTCCGCATCGCCGTCGCGCTGCACCGTGAACCGGCCTTCGACCGGCAGCACCGGCCACATGCGCGCCGAAGCGTGGGCGCGGCCCAGGTTGTCGACGGTGGCGACCACGCGGCGCACGAAACCGTCGAGTTGCAGCATCCGCATCGCCGGCCCGGTGCCGAGCAGTTCGGTCAGGTCGCGCGTGACGACGGCATCGGCCTGGTCCAGCAGCGGCAGCGCCTGGCTGCTTGGCGCAGCCGGCGCGAGGCGCTCGATCGGGTGCTGGATCGCGGGTGTGGCGGGCAGCGGCGCGGGGTTCGCCGCCACCGCGCTTGCAACCGCCGCCGGCTCGGCCTCCACCGACGCCGGCGGCGCGACCTGGCGATGCTGCCACCACATCCAGCCGCCGGTCGCGACGCCGATCACCACCAGCGCGGCGGCACCGGCCACGGCAGCTCGGTGAACGGTGCTGCGCGGAGGCCGGATCGGTGGCGTGTCGGCGCTGACGGGCGAGGTCGTGTCCATCGGACTCAGACACCGCTGCGGCGCGCCGGTTCAATCGAAATGATCAACGCGTGTTCGACCACGATTCGGTGCGATCGGATACGGCGGCGCAGGCGCACTCCTGTCAGCCGCGGTCCCAGTGGAACACCAGCCGCGCGCGCGCGCGGGTCGTGGCAATCAAGCGCGCATTCGGCTCGTCGGTCTGGTCGACCCAGGCCCGAGCCGCTTGCGCGCTGCGGCCGAACGATTCATGCCGTTGCTGCAACCGGGCGTTGCGCAGGCCGTCGTCGACGTCGACGTACCAGACGTCGTCGAGCAGCGCCGCCACGCCGGACCACGGGCCGTCGT
>JAGWTP010000111.1 GCA_028868895.1 Burkholderiales bacterium | reverse complement strand
TCAGGCGCGTCCGGCCGGGGTTCGCGAGCAACCAGCAGCCACATGAGTCCTCCGACCCGGATCGCGCGGGCGGGTTCGCTCCGCCCGCGTGATCCGTTCAACCTGGCGATCGGCGCAGCCGCTCGGGCAGCCAGCGCGCGCCGGCCAGCCGCGATACCGCTGCGGTCACCAGTGCATCCTTCTTCATCGCATCGACGCCACCACCGACCAGTTCAGGCCCGGCTTCCTTCAGTGTCGCGACGATCTGCGCCTTCGGCACGTGGTTCAGGTAGCCCTCGGCGGTCGGCTCCCACCATTGCCATGCGCAGGTCGAGCGCCGCGGCGATCGCGTTGGCGCTGCCCGCCGCACCTGCACCCGACAGCGCGTTCACCGTCAACGCACCGCACCGCGCCAGCAGGTCGATCAGCTCGGCCTGCGACAGGCCGATCAACCATCCGAACCACTCGCCATGGCGCTCGGGCGGGCAGGCACGCCACGCTTCCTTCGCCTGCTGCATGGCCACCCATGCCAGCTTCGACAGATCGATCGAAAGCGACTCCTTCGTGTGTTTCATGATCATGAACTCCTTGCGTTGAAGACGATTCGGCAGACCCTCGACGACCAGCCTCACGGAGGCACGCCCGGCCACCGCAGTGCGCAACAGCCGAAGCGCACGGCAACGGTTCGTAAGAACTGTTGTCCCGTCTTGTGCCACCGGATGTCGCCTCGCATTGCCACCTCAATGCCCCTTTCCACTCGGCCATACATACCGCCTGCTCTAATTTCCGAGGGAGCCGCTTCCTTGTCTGGAAGGGGTGTCGATCCCTCGGCGTCAGGTGTGCTGTCGCGCTGTTGCCTGCCCCGCAATCGTCGGTCGCCGTGCGAGACCGACAGCGCCGCGATCGAGCGCGGGCGTCAGGGCACCGTGGAGTCCCCCTCGCAATTCGACGGGGGCGCGTGGGGGGAGCGCGGTGGGGCGACTGGCGCACGGGCTGCCCCCTCCCCGCGGTCGACGCAGCGTCGCAGCCGAAGTGCCAGCTCGCCTGGCGCAGCGGCTGCAGCGCAGCCGACCGGACGATCACGAGCAGCGGCGCCTCTGCGACCGACGTGCCACCAAGAGAGCCGAAGGCGAGCGACTCGCGCGGCGGTCGAGCCGCTGATCGCTGGCTTGCAGCGGCACAGCCGCTGCGCGGGCACTTCACCGCATCCGGACTTCGGCGGCCCGGCTCCGGGCATGGCGGGTAACCGGGGTGGCGATCTGGCCGGCGCCGCACTGAGCGGAGCGCAGCACAGCGACCTGCAAGCCGGTCAGTTCGCCAAGCGGGCCTCGTTCACGCGCAGCGTGAAGGAAACAGGGCCCGCGATCCCCGGACACGGGAAAGGGCCGCCGCGTGTCTCAGCCGGCTCCGCCGGCCTGACCGTGTTGCGTGAGGGATGGCAGCGCGACAGGGGCGAGACGCTGGGCCTTTGACAGCGGCTCGACGCGCAGCGCAACAGCCCGGCCCCGCGCAGCGGGGAGACGCCCAGGTCCACCGGGACCTGGCGAAGGCAGCAGCACGGGATCCAACGCTCACGCCGACAGCGCGACTTTCAACCTTGATCGCTGTTTCGCCAGCTTCGACAAGGCATGAGCTGCACTTCTAGACTTCGACCGATGAGGATCGCCCATGGACCCGTTGAGCCCACGCAAGCATCTGCGCGCCCGGCTTTGTCGATTCACATCGATCTCGAGCAACTCATCGCAGCGGTGCGTCGCGATGTCCCGCTCACTCCGAACGCCGCTCGCGCCATCCGGAACGACTTCGCCAGGCTCGTCGACACAGCACGAGTCGTCGTGGTGTGGAGCGCGTCCACCCGCTGCCGACCGCCCTTTCGGTTGACGGCTGAGGCTAGGGTCGCGTGCGCATCTGATCGCTTGCGCATGTCCTCGCTTCCAACAGCTTCGAGTTCAATGGGCATTTGACGTCCAGCTCACGCTGGCGCTTCTCGGTCGTCGGGGCAGCCCGAGGCACTGCCGGACCCAACGTGCGGCCGGCGCTGGTCCGGCCGTGCATTCGGCGATGCGTTTCATGACGGCGTCGTCTTGCTGCTGTTTGTCTGGCGCTATGGCTTGGCGCGCCGGCGAAGCATGGTGCGGAAGGCCCAGGAGTGGCTCGTGCTCATGGCATCGGTCTCGGCGCAATCGTTCCTGATGCCTCGTCACCATCGGCGAGCTGGGCTTTCGATGATTCTGGGCCCGGAGTCATCGGTGCCGATGCCTCGTCCTGCCACTAGAGTCGCATAGCGCTGACTCACGGCTAGCATGTCATCGGCACTATTTGAACGCTCACAGACATCGACACAGCATATGGCCGCCCAACCACAATCCGGTCCCAGCCGCGCCACGGCTTTCACACCGGGACCTCTCGCCGACCGCCCGCCGTCGACGCTTGCAGTGCCGGCCTTGGATCTCACACACGCTGCGGTCGCAACGTTGAACCTCGAAGAGGCAGCCAAGCTCCTCAAGATTCATCCGAAGACGCTTCAGCGTCTGGCTCAAGCTCATCGACTGCCCGCCTGCAAGGTCGGGCGCGCATGGATATTCGTGGAGCGTTTGCTCGTCGAGCATCTGATGTCAGAATCATTGCTGCGCGTGTCCGTGGTCGATCTTCAGGAGAAATCCGAATGTCGCTCTACAGACGCAAGGACTCACCCTATTGGTGGGTCAAATTACCGCCGATCCGGGGTGAATCGAAGCCTTTACAGCAAAGCACTGGGACTGCCGACAAGCGTGAAGCGAGGCAAGTCTGCGACCAACTCGCTGTCGCCCGTTGGGAACAAGACCGACTTGGCGTAAGGGCTCCGCACACCTGGGAAGAAGCGGTCGTGCGATGGCTTCTGGAAACGAAGCACAAGGCCACGCACGAATCCGACAAGGCAAAGCTTCGCTGGCTCGACACTTACCTGGGAGGTAGACAGCTCAACGAGATCGATCGCACGCTGATCGATCGCATCAAGTTCGACCGCGAGAAGATTGCCACGGCAGCGACGACGAATCGCTACCTCGCATTGATACGCGCCATCCTGCGGCGCGCATGCAATGAGTGGGAATGGATCGATCGGGTACCGAAGTTCAAGCTGTTCAGAGAGGCCGAGGGCCGAGTTCGCTCACTGAGCCCCCAAGAGTTCGACAAGCTGCGACAGGAGTTGCCGGCACACCTTGCCGACATGGCGGTGTTCTCGATGGCCACCGGGTTGCGGCAGGCGAACGTCAAGGGCCTGGAATGGTCGTTCGTGGACCTGGAGCGCAAGCACTCGTGGATTCCGGGCAGCAAGCACAAGAACGGGAAACCCCACTCGGTGCCGCTGAACGAGATGGCGCTGAGCGTGTTGCGCAAGCAGATCGGCAAGCACCCCACGAGGGTGTTCACCTTCCACGGTGAGCCGATCAGTCAGGTCAACACGAAAGCCTGGACGAAGGCGCTCCAACGGGCCGGCATCGAGAACTTTCGTTGGCACGACTTGCGGCACACGTTCGCGACTTGGCACCGTCAGGCGGGGACTCCGACTCACGAGCTTCAACGGCTCGGGGGATGGAAGACCGGTTCGATGGTCGAGCGCTACGCTCACGTGGCGCCCGAGGCACTGCAGGACGCGGCGAACCGGCTTGATGCGTTTGGAAGCTACGATTTAGCTACGCCACGAAGGACAACGGCCTAGGCGAATCGCCTAAGCCGTTGATTTTTATGGTGGGCCCTGAGTGACTCGAACACTCGACCTACGGATTAAGAGTCCGCTGCTCTACCAACTGAGCTAAGAGCCCCACGTTCTTCAAAAAACTGATGCCGTTCGCGGCGGGTTGCTTGGTGGGTTGTGCGGGGCTCGAACCCACGACCAATAGATTAAAAGTCTACTGCTCTACCAACTGAGCTAACAACCCGGCAAGCCTTCAATTATAGCTGGGCATGACACCGGGTCATTCCAGCGTTGCGGCAAATTCTAGCGCAAGACCTGCTGCCACCAAGCCGAAGGTGGCCGTCACGGCGACGCTGGAGCCGTAGCCGTGGCAGTTCAGGCTGGCGTCGCGTGTGGCGCCGACGTCGCACGACGGGTCGGGTGCCGCCACGGCCTCGCGCGAGTACACGCAGCGCACCCCGATCCTGCCGGCGCGCGCGGCGCCGTGGTGCTTGCGCAGCCGCTGGCGCAGCGCGGCGAGCAACGGGTCGTGCGTGACGAGCGCGAGATCTTCGACCTGCACTTCGTGCGGCCGGCGCTTGCCACCGGCCGCACCGGCGACCACGAGCATGGTGGCACTGCGCAGCGCCCACGCGGCGATCGCCGTCTTGGCGCGAACCTGGTCACAGGCGTCGATGACAACGTCGACCGGCGCCGGCAGCAGGCCCGGCCAGTTGTTCTCGTCGGCGAACTCCTCGACGCCGATGACGGTGCAGCCAGGGTGGATGTCTGCAATGCGCTCGCGCAGCGCCTGCACCTTGGACTGGCCGATCGTTGCGCCCACGGCCTGCACCTGGCGGTTGATGTTCGACTCGGCAACGTGGTCGAGGTCGATCAGCGTGAGTGCGGCCACGCCGCTGCGCGCGAGCGCCTCGGCACACCACGAACCGACCCCGCCGAGGCCGATGATGACCAGGCGCGCGGCGCGGATGCGCGTGTAGCCGGCGTCACCATACAGGCGCCGCAGGCCGCCGAAGCGGCGCTCGAGGTCGGCCGGCAATGCAATCTTGAGCGGGTCGGTGAGCGCGTTCATGCCTCGCGCTCGATGCGCCACACCTGAAAACGCAGCGCCGCGACGGCTCCGGCGACGATGGCGGCGACCGCGATGAAACTGCCCAGGCTCAGCGTCGACACGCCCGACAGGCCCTGCCCCACCGTGCAACCCAGTGCGGTCACGCCGCCCACGCCCATCAGCGCCGCGCCGATCAGGTGGTTGCCCGTATCCTGCGCGTCACGAAATCCTTCCCAGCGAAAACGCTTCGCGGGCACCGCGTAAAGCGCCGAGCCGACGACGACGCCGGCGACGCTGACGACACCGATCGTCAACACCTTGGACTTGTCGCTGAAGAACATCAGCCAGTCGAGCGTGTACGCCACCGGCGCGACGAAACTCAACGATTCCATGCGGTGCGAGTTGGTCGCAACAAAGGCCTCTTGCAGCGTGTTCGGGTCTTCGCTGACATGACCCAACCGGCCCGAGACCCACCACACCGCGGCGACGATGGCGCCCACGCCGAGCCCGGCGAGGAGGTTGTCGGCCGAGCGCCCTTCGGGCCGCGCGATCGACCAGCCGATCAGCGCGCCGCCAACGGCCACGCCGAGCACGGCTGCGAGCGTGGACTTGGGGACGCCAGTGAAAGCCGCCAGCAGCGTGGGCAGGTCCTGCCCAGTCGGCAGCGTCACGGCGACGGTATCCAACGTCGCCACCCGCGCGACCGCGGTGATGCCCTTGATCGTCGCGAATGCCGCCACGCCGAGCACCACGAAGACCACCAGCGACTTCAGGTTGCCGCCGCCGATGCGCACCAGTGTCTTGCTGCCGCAACCCGAAGCGAGCACCATGCCGAAGCCGAACATCACCCCGCCCACCAACTCGGACAGCCACGCAACCTTCGGCCCGCCGTACAGGCTGTTCCCGGCATCGAGCCAGCCCAACGCGACCATCACATTGAAGCCGATCATCGCCACGCCGATGGCCATCACCCACATGCGCATGCGCGTCCAGTCGCCCAGCGCAACGACATCCGAGATGGCGCCCATGGTGCAAAAGTGAGTGCGCTGCGTGACCGCGCCGAACAGCACCGACAAACCGAACGCGGCCCACAGCACCAGCGCGGACAGCGCATTGACGTCGATTTCCTGCATGCCCGCATTTTACGCAGCGGGCTTGCAGGCCCCGCCCGGTGCGGGTCGCCGGGACATTGCGGCGGCCCCGGGCGCAGCGTTACTTCAGCGAGGCCAGCCGATCCTTGCCGGCCTGTGCCGCTTCCGACTTCGGGTAGCTCTTGAGCAGTTCGGCGATCGTGCGCCGGGCCGACTTGGCATCCTTCAGCTCGGCCTGGCAGTTGGCGATGGCAAGCAGCGCCTCGGGCGCGTGCGGGTTGTCGGGCGCGGCGGTGACGAGCGCGCGGAACGCCGCGATCGCGTCCTTGTACTGCCGGTTGCCGTACTGCGCGTTGCCGAGCCAGAACAACACCGACTCGCCGTAGCCGCTACCCGGGTAGCGCTGCCGGAATGCCGAAAGCGCGTTGGCCGCGCCGGCGAAATCGCTCTTGCGCAACAGCGCCATCGCGTCGTCGTACTGGCGCTTCTCTTCGGGCTCGACCGTGAACTCCTTGCCGTCGACCGTGACCTTCTGCGGCGCGAGTTTGCGCATGCTGTCGACCAGACTCGATTGCAGGTCTCTCTGCTGACGCTGCAGGTCGGCCACGTCGCGGGTCAGTTGCTCGTTCTGCCCGCGCAGCGTCGCGTTGTCGGCGCGCGCCTGTTCGAGCTGGCTGTTCAGGTCGAGCAGCCCGCGCTTGAGCTGGTTGATCTGGTCGGTCAGGTCGGCCAGCCGAGCACGCTGCTGCTCGGCGTTCTGGTCGAACTTCTGGCGCAGCTCGAGGATCGCGCGGCGCGCTTCGTCGTCTTCGAGCAGCCCGGCGTGCGCGGCCGGCACGAACAGCGCCGTGCTCAGGCACAGCCCGCCGAAGGCCCGCGCGGCGCGGTAAGGCAGACCCATGGTCACCGCCTTCAACGGTAGACGAGCTCGGCGCGGCGGTTCTTGGCCCAGGCCGCCTCATCGTGCCCTTCGACCGCCGGGCGCTCCTTGCCGAAGCTGACCGCTTCGATCTGCGAGTCGGACGCGCCGAGCAACTCGAGCGCCTTGGCCACCGCCTCGGCCCGTTTCTGGCCCAGCGCAAGGTTGTACTCGCTGCCGCCGCGCTCGTCGGTGTTGCCTTCGACCCGCAGGTTCTTCTTGCGATCGGCGACCAGCGCCGCGGCAAAGCGCTCGATGATCGGCCGGTACTCGTCCTTCACCACATAACTGTCGAAGTCGAAGTACACCGTGTGCGGCTGGTTGGCGTTTTCATTGGTCGCGCCCTTGGTCAGGTCGACCGGTGTCACCTGGCTCTGTCCCGCACCCCCCGTACCGGCACCGGCCGACGCCGCCGCACCCGGCGTGCGCGTTTCGACCGGCACGTCCTTGTCGAGCTTGACGCTGGAACAGCCGGCCAGCAACGCGGCACCCAACACGGCAACCAGCGACACGACACGGGCGAGGCGCGCTGAACGGGATTGCTTCGAAATCATGGTTTTCCATCCTTGTCGTTAAAAGTATGGCCGCAACCGCGGCCCCATCGTCATCGGCCGAAAGGCCCCCAGATCGGTTCACGCACGTCGCCGGCGGCCGACGACAGCCGGGCCTTGATCTTGCCATCCAGCGTGGTGGTCATCAACACGTCGTGGCCCTGGGCGCGGGTGGCGTAGATGATCAGCCGGCCGTTCGGCGCGAAGCTCGGGCGCTCGTCCTGGTTGGAGTCGGTGAGTGCCACCGGCTGCGCCCCGGGAGTGGCCAGGTCAAGCGTGACCAGATGAAACGTGTTGCCCTGGCGCGTGATGTAGGCCAGCGTGCGGCCATCGGGGCTGATCGCCGGGCTGATGTTGTAGCTGCCGTTGAACGTGATGCGCTCCACCGCGCCGCCGCTCACGCTCGTGCGATAGATCTGCGGGCCGCCGCCGCGGTCGCTGACGAAGTAGATGCTGCGCCCGTCCTGCGTGAACACCGGCTCGGTGTCGATCGCGTTGCTGCTGGTCAGGCGGCGCACGTTGCCGCCGTTTCGGTCGATCAGGTACAGCTGCGAATTGCCGGACCGCGACAACGTGACCGCCAGCGTCTGCCCGTCGGGCGACCAGGCCGGCGCGCTGTTGGAGCCGCGGAAGTCGGCCAGCACGCGGCGCGCGCCGGTGGCGGTGTCCTGGATGTAGACGACCGCCTTGCGTTTCTCGAACGACACGTAGGCGAGTTGCTTGCCGTCGGGCGACCAGGCCGGCGAGATGATCGGCTCCGGGCTGTTCAGCGCCACCTGGCCGCCCTCGCCGTCGGCGTCGGCCACGCGCAGCGTGTAGCGGCTGCCGGCCTTAGTCACGTAGGCGATGCGGGTCGAGAACACGCCCTTGTCACCGGTGAGTTTTTCGTAGATGTAGTCGGCGATGCGGTGCGCGGCCAGGCGCAGGTCACCGGCCTGGACGGCCGTGGCCTGGCCGCCGATCGGCGCGCCCTTGACCACGTCCCAGAGCTTGAAGCGCACGTCGAACCGGCCATCGGCCAGGCGCGCCACCGAGCCGGCCACCAGCGCATCGGCGCCCCGGCCGCGCCAGTCGGCCATCACCGGCTGGCTGTTCTCGTCGAGCGCGCCGGGCGCGTCGACACTGCGAAACACGCCGCTGCGCTCGAGGTCGGCGCGCACGATCGCGGAGATCGACAGCGACGGCGTGTTGCGGTCCTCGTCGCGGAACTTGACGATCGCGATCGGCAGCTGGGTCGCACCGACCCCGGAGATTTCGACCCGGAACTGGGCCCAGGCAGGGGCGGTGAGCGCCAAGGCACACAGCGCGAGAAAGCTTCGTTTGAGGGTCATGGGGGGCTGCGACCCGGCTCGGGCGCTGGTGGTTCCGTCGGTTTCGCGGCAATCGCCACAACTGTGCTCGTTATCATCGGCCGCGTCAGGGGTCGGTCGCCGCATGGAAAAAGTCTCAGCCTACATCATCGCCTACAACGAAGAACACAAGATCGCGCCGGCAATCGAGAGCGTGCGCTGGGCCGACGAGATCGTCGTTGCCGACTCGCACAGCACCGACCGCACCGCGCAGATCGCCGCCGACCTCGGAGCGCGGGTGGTGCAGATCGAATTCAAGGGCTTCGGCGCATTGCGCAACGAGGCGGTGGCCGCCTGCCAGCACCCGTGGATCTTCAGCCTGGACGCCGACGAACGCTGCACGCGCGATACCGCCGATGAGGTCCGGCGTGCGATCGCGAGCGACGCCCACGACCTGCATTTCGTGCCGCGCCGCAACTTCTTCCTCGGTCGTGAAATTCGCCATTCGGGCTGGTACCCCAACTACCGCCAGCCGCAATTGTTCCGCAAGGGCAAGATGAGCTACGAACCGAGCCAGGTGCACGAGGGCTTCATCAGCCACAGCGACCGCCCGCCCGGGCACCTGCGCCAGCCGATCTGGCAGCTGCCCTACAAGAACCTCGAAGAACTGCTTGCCAAGGTGAACCGCTACTCGTCGCTGGGCACGCGCAAGCCGCGCCAGGCCGGCTCGACCATGGCGAAAGCCTTCACGCACGGCGGCTGGGCGTTCGTGAAGCACTACGTCTTCAAGCGTGGCGCGCTCGACGGCTGGGCCGGCTTCGTCATCGCGCTGTCGTATTTCGAGGTGACGTTCTACCGCTACGCCAAGACCTACGAAGGCCTGCACGCCCGGGCGTGGGCGCAGCAATGGGATCGGATCACCGATCGCTGAGCCAGCGCACCCACCGTGCGCAACGCGCGAACACCCGCCCCTATGCACCGCACCTCCCGATGGGGACTCGTTCCCCGACCCCTGGATCGTCGCCCACCGCTGGCGTGGCCCGCGCATCTGCTGATCATCGGCCCGGGCGGTCTGGGCGACACGATCGTCGCGTTGCCGGTGCTGCGAAGAGTCCGCCACGCGGCACCGCAAACGAAGATCAGCTGGATCGCGCCGTCGGCATTCCGGCCGTTGCTCGAGATGGCTGGCGTCGACGGCTTCATCGCCAGCGACCAGCCGCCGCCGGTGCCACAGGACTTTGCCGATGTCGGCGCGATGGTCACCTTCCAGGATGCCGGTGCGTCCACCTACTCGCAGCTCGGAACATTGGCGTCGATCCCGTTGCGCATCGGTTCGGCCCATGGGCTCAGGCAGCGCCGTTGGTGCAATCATCTGGTCCACGTGAAGCGGCTGGGCTGGCCACGGCACGAGGCCGAGCGCAACTTCCGCCTGCTGATTCCGTTCGGCATCGACCCGGCCCCCCCGCTGCACGAGCTGACCCGGTTGGCGGCGATCCCGCCCCATGACAGCGCGACCCCGGCAGATTTGCCCACCACCGGCTACGTGGTGCTGCATGCGTTCTCGGCCGGACATGCGCGTGAGTGGCCGATTGCCCACTGGATCGCACTGACGGGCTTGCTCACCGCACGCGGATGGTCGGTGGTCTTGACGGGTTCGGCGTCGGAGGCGCAGCGCCTGGCCGCGGCGTGGCCCCGCGCGACACGCCATGCCGGCGTCCACGACGCCTTCGGCCGCCTCGATCTGGGGCAACTCAGCGGCCTGCTGTCGCGCGCCGCCGCGGTCGTGGCGGCGAGCACCGGACCGTTGCACCTGGCCGCCGCACTGGGGGTGCCCAGTCTCGGCCTGTTCGTGCCGCGCAAGGGTCTGGACCTGTCGCGGTGGGCACCGTTGGGTGCGCGAGCCCAGGGCGTGCAGGCGCGAACGCGTTGCGCCCTTCGCTGCAACGCGCAGTCCTGCCGTTGCATCGGCGAGTTGACGCCGCTGGCCGTGGCCGATGCGGTCGCGTCGGCGACGCGCCCCGAAGCCGACGTGGCACGTGCGCCCATCGCCCTGGCGCGAGCGTCATGACCAGCTCGAGTCCGCTGCACAAGTTGCGCGTGCTGCGGCCGTATTTCGCCGGCACGCTGTGGGCGTTCATCTTGTCGGCGGTCGCGGCCGCGGTGTCGGGAGCCTGCGAGGGCGCGGTGGCCTGGCTGATGAAGCCGCTCGTCGATCAGGGCTTGCAGAAGCCGAACTTCCCGCTCTGGGCGATTCCGCTGGCGATCGTCGTGCTGTTCACGCTGCGCGGGCTGGCCGGCTTTGTCGTCAACTACACGCTGGCCTGGTCTGCGAACCACGCGACGCTGCGCCTGCGCACGCGCATGTTCGAGCGCCTGCTCGACGCCCACCCGCAAGTCTTTGTGGCACGCACCGCGAGCAGCCTGATCAACACCGTGGTCTACGAGGTGCTGAACGGCGTCAACATGCTCGTGGGCGCGGTGCAGACGGTGCTGAAAGACACCTTCACGGTGATCGCGCTGCTCGGCACGCTGCTCTACCTGAACTGGCAGCTCACGCTGTTCATCGCCGCGCTGGTGCCGGCGGTGGGGATCGCGATGCGGGTGTTCGGCCGGCGCATGCACCGCATCACGCGCGAGTCGCAGCTCGCGGTCGACCGGCTCGCCTATGTCGTCGAAGAAAACGTGATGGCCTGGCGCATCGTGCGCCTGCACGGCGCCGAGCACAGCCAGCGCCAGCGCTTCGAAGGCGCAAGCGCCGCGCTGCGCCGGCTGCTGTTGAAGTCCACGGTCGCCGCGTCGGTGGTCACGCCGGTCACGCAGCTCATGACGGCGTGCGCGCTGGCCGCGGTGATCGGCGTGGCGCTGTGGCAGAGCAACCATGGCGGCATGACGGCCGGCGCCTTCGTCGCCTTCATCACCGCGGCGATCGCGGTGGCCACGCCGCTGCGCCGGCTGACCGACGTGGTCGGCCCGGTGTCGCGCGGGTTCGCCTCGGTGGAGCGCGGGCTGGAGCTGATCGACCGGGCGCCGCGCGAGTCGGGCGGCACGCATGCGCCCGGCCGCGCGCGCGGCGAGTTGACGCTGCGCGGCGTGGCAATGCGCTTTGGCGACGCCGCGCTCGCGCTCGACGGCATCGATCTCGACATCCGTGCCGGCGAGACCATCGCGCTGGTCGGCCCTTCGGGCGCCGGCAAGAGCACGCTGGTCAACCTGCTGCCGCG
>JAGWTP010000110.1 GCA_028868895.1 Burkholderiales bacterium | reverse complement strand
AATCCGGCGCCGGTGCTGCCGCTGTCGGCGCGCGTGCCCGCATCGCTGGCGGGCTGGATCGCGTGGCTCGACACCCAGCTCGCGCGGCGTCGCAGCGGCGCCGTGTCGCAGCCGCGCACGCCGTCCGATGCGCGCGCACGGCACGCCGCGGCCACGCCATGAGCGCGGTTGCGGCGGCCACCCCCGCGGCCGGCTGGCTCGAGCGCATCCGCGCGTTGCCCCTGCCGCCGCGTCTGCGCGTGATGAACGTCTGCGGCGGCCACGAGCGTTCGATCTCGATGGCCGGGCTGCGCCGCGTGCTGCCGGCGTCGATCACGCTGATCCCGGGCCCCGGCTGCCCGGTCTGCGTCTGCCCCGAAGAAGACATCCACGCGGCGATCCGGCTCGCGCTCGACCAGCGGGTGCTGCTGGTCGCGTTCGGCGACATGCTGCGCGTGCCGTGCAATCTGCCCAAGGGGGAGGTCCGCTCCCTCGAAGCGGCGCGCGCCGCCGGCGCCGACGTGCTGCCGGTGGCCTCGCCGCAGCAGGCCGCGCAGATCGCGCGCGAACACCCGGCGCGCGAGGTCGTGTTCTTTGCCGCCGGCTTCGAGACCACGACCGCGCCGGTGGCGGGCCTGGTGGCGCAGGGCCTGCCCGGCAACCTGTCGATCCTGCTGTCGGGCCGGCTGACCTGGCCGGCGGTAGCGATGCTGCTCGACAGCGACACGCCCGGCTTCGACGCGCTGATCGCTCCCGGCCACGTGTCCACCGTGATGGGCCCGCAGGAGTGGCGCTTCGTGGCCGAGCGGCACGCGCTGGCCACGGCGATCGCCGGTTTCAGCGCCGACAGCCTGCTGGCGGCGCTGTATTCGGTGGCGCGCCAGACGATCGAGGGCCGGCCCTTCCTCGACAACTGCTACCCCGCCGCGGTGCGCGACGGCGGCAACCCCGGCGCCCGCGCGGTGCTGGCGCAGACCCTGGACGTGGTCGACGCGCCGTGGCGCGGCATCGGCACGATCCCGCGTTCGGGCTATGCACTCAAGGCCGGGCTCGGCCGCGCCGATGCGCGCCGGCGCTTCGAGATCGACCCCGGCGCGCACCGCAGGCGCGCCGGCCAGATGCCGCCCGGCTGCGACTGCGCCCGCGTGGTGCTCGGGCGCATCGCGCCGAACCAGTGCGTGCTCTACGGCCGCGCCTGCACGCCGCGCCAGCCGGTCGGCCCGTGCATGGTGTCGGACGAAGGGGCCTGCCGCATCTGGTGGGCCACCGGCGTGCGCAGCAGTGCGGCGGCGACCGCATGAACGGCGTCGCCGCGGCACCCGCCACGCGCCCGGTGCAGGCGTTGCGCGTGGTCGTGACCGGGCAGGTCCAAGGGGTCGGGTTCCGCCCGTTCGTGCACCGCTTGGCGACCCACTACGGGCTGTCGGGGCAGGTCCACAACGATGCCGGCCAGGTCGAGATCGTCGCCTGCGGCGAGGCCGAAGCGCTGCGCTCGTTCCTGGCCGCACTGATCGCGCAGGCGCCGCCGCTGGCGCGACCGCGGCTGGGCCGCGTCGAGTCGATCGCACCGCTGCGCAGCGGGCCATTTCGGATCGCCCCGAGCACGACCCGCGCCGACCGCGACGCCCATCTCCCGGCCGACCGCTACGCCTGCGCCGATTGCCTGCGCGAGCTGTTCGATCCGGCCGACCGGCGCTACCGCTACCCCTTCATCAACTGCACCCAGTGCGGCCCGCGCTACACGGTGATCCGCGACCTGCCCTACGACCGCGCCGCCACGTCGATGGCCGGCTTCGCGCTGTGCGCCGCGTGCCGCACCGAATACGAAGACCCCACCGATCGCCGCTTCCACGCCGAGCCGCTGGCCTGCCCGGTGTGCGGGCCACGCTTGCAGTTCGTCGGTGCGGGCCGGCGCGACGGCGACACCGCCGCGGCGCTGGCCGCCTGCGTGGCCGAGTTGCGCGCCGGGCGCATCGTCGCGGTCAAGGGCATCGGCGGCTACCACCTGATGTGCGATGCGCGCAACGACGCCGCGGTGCACCGGCTGCGCGAACGCAAAGCGCGACCGCACAAGCCGCTGGCGGTGATGTTCCCGACCGACGGGCCCGACGGCCTGGCCGCGCTGCGGCGCGATCTCGACCCCGACCCGGTCGAGGCCGCCGCGCTGCTCGATCCGGCGCGGCCGATCGTGCTCGTGCGCCAGCGCGTCGGCCACGCCTTGAGCCCGCGGCTCGCACCCGGGCTGGTCGAGATCGGCGCGTTCCTGCCCTACAGCCCGTTGCACGCGCTGCTGCTGCACGACTTCGGCGCGCCGCTGGTGGCGACCTCGGGCAACCTGTCGGGCGAGCCGGTGCTGACCGACGAGCGCGAAGCCGCGCAGCGACTGGCGCCGGTCGCCGACGCCTTCCTGCACCACGACCGGCCGATCGTGCGACCGGCCGACGACCCGGTGCAGCGCGTCGTCGGCGGCCGCGCGCGGCCGATCCGCCTGGGCCGCGGCACGGCGCCGCTGGAGTGCGAGCTGGGCGTGCCGCTCGACGCGCCGGTGCTGGCGCTGGGTGGCGAGTCGAAGGTCACGCTCGCGCTCGGCTTCGGCCGGCGGCTGGTGCTGTCGCCGCACATCGGCAACCTCGACAGCCCGCGCGGGCGCCGGGTGTTCGCCAGCGTCGCGGCCGACCTGCAGCAGCTCTACGGTGTCACCGCGGTGCGCCTGCTCGCCGACGCCCACCCCGGCTACGCCAGCCGGCGCTGGGCCCGCGCCACCGGCCTGCCGGTGTCGACCGTGCTGCACCATCACGCGCACGCGTCGGCGGTGGCCTGGGAGCGCCCCGATGTGCGCCGCTGGTTGGTCTTCGCGTGGGACGGCGTCGGCCTGGGCGACGACGCCAGCCTGTGGGGCGGCGAGGCGCTGCTCGGTGTTCCCGGCGCCTGGCGCCGCGCCGGTTCGCTCGTGACCCTGCGTCCACCTGGCGGCGAACGGGCGGCGCGCGAGCCCTGGCGCTCGGCGGCGGCGCTGTGCTGGGCGACCGGACGTGAATTCGATCGCCCGGCCTTTCAGCTCGACCTGGCGCGGGCCGCCTGGGGCCAGGGGTTGAACTCGATGCCGACCAGCGCCGTCGGCCGGCTCTTCGACGCCGCGGCCTGCCTGCTGCTCGGCATCGACACCACCAGCTTCGAGGCCCAGGCGCCGATGCAGCTCGAAGCCCTGGCGCGCAGCGCCGCCCCGGGCACCGCGACGCCGTTGCCGCAGCACTGCGACGCCCACGGCGTGTGGCGGATCGACTGGCGGCCGCTGCTCGATCGGCTGCTGGACACCACGGTAGCCCCGCCACGCCGCGCCGCCGACTTCCATGCCACGCTGGCGCAGGCCGCGCTCGCCCAGGCCCAGCGGCTGCACGAGCACGCTGCATTCGAGGCCGTCGGACTGGGCGGCGGCGTGTTCCAGAACCGCCTGCTGTGCGACGAATTCGCACAGCGCTTCGGGGCCGCCGGCTTCGAGCTGCACCTGCCCGGGGTGGTGCCGGTCAACGACGCCGGGCTGGCGTTCGGCCAGGTGGTCGAAGCGGCGGCCCGCCAGAACGCGCCGGGGCCAAGACCGTGAACGACCGGGTGACGCTGGCCCACGGCAACGGCGGGCGCTACATGCGCGAGTTGATCGACGACGTGTTCGTCGCCGCGCTCGGCCATGCCGCACCCGACGCCCGCTGCGACGCCGCGGCGCTGCCGCCGGTCGATGGCGAGTTGATGATCACGACCGACGGCTTCACGGTGCAGCCGCTGGAGTTCCCCGGCGGCGACCTGGGTTCGCTCGCCGCAAACGGTTCGATCAACGACCTGGCGGTGGCCGGCGCGCAGGTGCGCTGGCTGTCGCTGGGCGTGATCCTCGAAGAAGGCCTGGAGCTCGCGTGCCTGCGCCGCCTCGTTGCCAGCTTCGCGGCCGCGGTGCAGGCCGCCGGCGCGCGTGTCGTCGCCGGTGACACCAAGGTCGTGCCGCGCGGCCACGGCGGCGGCGCGTACTTCAACGTCACCGGCGTCGGCGTGCAGCGCCGCCGCGACATCGACATCGCCCGCGTCGCGCCCGGCGATGCGGTGCTCGTCAGCGGGCCGGTGGGCGACCACGGCATTGCCGTGCTGCTGGCGCGCCAGGACTTCGACCTGCGCGGGCCGGCACGCAGCGACTGCGCCGCGGTGCTCGAGCTGTGCCGGGCGCTGTGGCCGCTGCCGGGGCTGCGCTTCATGCGCGATCCGACGCGCGGCGGGCTGGCCACGGTGGCCCACGAGATCGCCCAGGGCGCCGGCGTCTCGATCCGCTTGCGCGAGCCCGACCTGCCGGTGCGCGATGCGACCCGCTCGGTCTGCGAGATGCTCGGCTACGACCCGCTGTACCTGGCCTGCGAAGGCCGCGTGGTCGCGGTCGTGTCCGCCGCCCAGGCGCCCGAGGCGCTGCGCCGTTGGCGCGCGCTCGAGGCCGGACGCGGCGCGGCGCTGATCGGCAGCGTCGGCGCCGACATGCCGCAGGTGATCCTGGAGACCGCCATCGGCGGCGAGCGCGTGCTCGACGAACTCGAGGACGACCCGCTGCCGCGCATCTGCTGAGCGGCACTGGAAACGTCTTCGACGTTCCCACCCCCGGGCGTCGAGCAAAGTGGCAAAGCCACATCTGCTTGAGATTGGCGCTGCCTACAGACGCAGCTCGGGCTCGCGCAGCGCCGCGTCGAGGTGCGGCGTTGCGTCGTCACCATGGGCCTGCTGCAACGCCAGCAGCCGATCGCAGCATTGCTGCCAGTGCCGCTGCCCGGCGTCCAGCGCCTCGTGCAGCGCCGCGCCGCCGTCACCGGCGCACCAGGCCGCATAGGCCGCCGCGAGCCGCGGGAACAGATCGGCGCGCACGCCTTCCAGGTTCGCGAACCAGAAGTGGATCGACGCGTCGGCACGCCGCGCCAGCAGCGTCGGCAGCGTGACCAGACAGTCGGCGAGGTGGTCGCGCAATGCGCTCGTCAGCAGCTGGGTGCGCCGGCTGCAGGGGGCGATGCGCAGTGCCGGCCACGCCGGCCCGAGCCGCTGTGCGGCGCGAAACTCGCCGAGTTCGTGCAGCACCAGCGTCTCGCCCTCGGCCGCGATCAGCCGTTCGACCGCCACCGGGCCGAGGTGCTCGAAGTCGTGGGCGTCGAGCGCGGCCTTGAACGGGCCCGGGTTGCGCTTGAGCGTCCAGGCCTCGTAGCGGTCCCAGACCCACCGCGCGAGCGCCTCGTGGCGCAGCAGCACGGTCGATCCGGCGAGCGCTGCCGGTGGCGCGGCCAGGCCGCGCGCATGTTCGCGGCCGACCTCCAGCAGCTCGACACCTTCGCGCTGCTGCGCGTGCTGCAACTCGCCGAGAACGAAGCACGCCCGCCCGGGCCCCGTGTAGCCCGCGCCGTAGACCAGTCCGACCTGGCGCAACGCGGCGTTGATCGCCTCGACGTCGAACGGGTCGAAGCTTCGGCCCGGCACCGGCACCGGCACGAAGTCGGCTCCCTCCAGCGACGCCCACAGCGTCTCGCGCCGCGCGATCCAGGCGCCGACGGCGTCGCGCGGCAGCGGCTGCAGCGCGGCGATGCCCTGCTCCCAGCGGTAGAACTCGCGCATCTGCAGCAGGTAGATGCACAAGGTCATGTCGGCCGCGTGGCGGGCGTCGGCGACGTGGCAGTTGGTCTGCACCGCGTCGATCAGGCGAGCGAACGCATCGCGCTGCATCGTGGTCATGGCACGACCTTGCTCAGGGGCGCGCCGGTGGGCTGCGCCGGCGCGGCTGCCACGACACGATGTCGCGCACGATGCGGTCCCAGGCCAGATCGAGCAGGCTGTGGTCGCCGGCATGCGCCATCGCGACCATGCGGTGCACATCGGCCACCGGCGCCGCGAGCACGTTGCGCAGACCGCCCAGGCCACCGCACTGCAGTTGCATCGCCCTGGCATGGGCCAGCGGCGTGCCCGCGGGCGGCAGGCGCAGCGCGAAGGTGGCGCGTTCGCGCAGCAACGCGTTCAGCGTGGCGCAGTTGGTCCGCGCGGTCGGCGACGGGCACGCGACGCGCTCGCGTTCGCCCAGCGTTTGCCGCTGCGCCAGTTCGCATTGCGCGCAGCCGGCCAGCAGGGCTCGGTCGAACACGCACGGCGCGGTGGTCGTCCATTCGCCCACGGCGGCATCGCTGGCCTCGTTCATGCGGCGGGCTCAATCGTCGCCCGACGGCCCCGCCGTGCGGACCTGGCACAGCAGGTCCTCGGCCTGCTGCTCGTTGTCGGCGAACATGACCTTGATCTTGCCTTGCGCGGCGTCGCCCTGCGCCGCGCGCAAGGCCTTGGCGCGCACCGACGCGAGCTTGAAGGTGTCGAACTGGTCCAGCTTCTCGAGCTGCGCGAACGGCAACACACGGTAGAGGTAGTAAGGCACTTCGACGTCCTTCGGTGGTGGCTCGCGAGCCAATGCGGCCTTGCTGCGTTGCTTGAACCCTGGGGGCGGTCAGATATAGCGTTTGGACGCTCGCCGACGACCCGGCAAGGCCTTCTGGATGATCACGCCGCGCACCGCGGCGAGGTCGGGCAGCGGCAGGTCGGGAAACGCCGGGTTCAGTGCATGCAGCCGCCAGCCGGTGGCGTCGCGCAGCAACTGCCGGAAGATCCATTCGTCGCGGTGCATCGCCAACACGTAGGCGCCGTCGCGGGCCAGCCCGTCGGGTTCGATGAGGATGATCTCGCCCTCGTTGAACTCGGGCGCCATGCTGTGCCCAAGCACTCGCAGCGCGAACGATTCGCCGCCGGAGCAGTCGGGCAGTGGTTCGATCGCGGCGCTCATGCCGCGCTCTCCAGCGTTTCGGGCTCGATCACCTGGGCGAAGAGCTGAGCCGCAGGAACCCCGGCGGTGCGAAGTTCGGCGCGCAAGGTCTGCACGAAGGCGGCCGGCCCGGCAAGGTAGAAGTCGCACTCGATCTCGAACAGGTCGGCACGCATGGAACGGGCGATGTCCTCGGCGCCGTGCGCCGCATTGGGGTTGGCCGACAGTGCGATCTCGAACCGGTCGAACGCCTCGGACCACGCACGACACTGGTTGGCCATGAAGTGGCCGTCGCTGCGGGTGGCCAGCCAGAACAGCGACAGCGACGGCGCGTCGTCGAGTGCGAGTGCATGCTCGATCAGGCTCTTCACCGGCGCGAATGCGGTGTCGCAGGCCGCGAACACCAGCGGTCGGCTGCCGTTGGCCAGCACGAAACTTCCGAGCGGGCCGCGCACCGTCACCGCCGCGCCCGGCGCGAGGCGACCGTCGAACACGCGTTGCGCCAGCGGGTCGTTCGCGTCGCGCGCGATGAAGAAATGCAGGTTGCGGTCGTCGCACGGGCAACTCGCCACCGGCCGCAGCGATTGCAGGTCGTTGCCCGGCGTGGCGATGCCCAGCACCACCGACTGCCCGGCCAGAAAGCGCAGGCGGTGGCTGCGCGGCGTCTGCAGGTGCAGCAGGCGGGTGTCGGGCGCCAGCGCGGTCACCGCGCGCACGTGGGTGACGATCTCCTGCTCCGGGATGTCTTCGGGCCCGCGCGCCTCGAGCAGCTCGAGCGTCAACTCGCTGCTGGCCGGCGTGTGCGCGCAGGCCAGCGTGTAGCCCTGCTGGCGCTCGGCCTGCGACAACGGGTAGTCGAACGGCTGGATCTGCGCCACCTCGCCGGCGATCACGCGCACCTTGCACATGCCGCAGGTGCCGTTGCCGCAACCGTAGTTCAGCTTGAGCCCGGCGCGCAGCCCGGCCTGCAGCAAGGTGTCGTGGCCCTCGACCGTGAACTGGTGGCCGCTCGGGCGCACCGTGACCTGTGCCGACATCACCTTCAACATATCGTCCATCACATCCAGCAGGTCGACCGGTTCGGTGGCCAGCGCGCGCGCCAGCCCGTTCGTCAGTGCGTGTTCGAGATCGTGCAGCGCGGCATCCATCGGACGGCTCGCGGTCAACGCGCGCACGCATTGCTGCAACTCGACCACCAACGCGTGGTAGCGCTGTAGGTGCCGGCGCACATCGGCGAGTTCCTGGCTCTGCAGGAACAGCCGCTGCGCCAGCACCTCCTGGCTCGGCAGCAGGCGCTCGCGCACGCGCCGGCCGAAGGCCTCGTCCTTGATCAGCGCCACGCGGTCGAGCAGGCCCGAGGCTTCCAGCCGGGCCGCCGGGTACAGGCGCAGCAGCTCGTCGGTCGAGACCAGTCCGTCGCTCAGGCTGAGCGTGCCGTCGCGCACCTGCTGCTGCAACGCGCCACGCGCCACGCCCAGCAACTGCGCCGCTCGCCAGACCGTCAACCAATGCGACATGGGCGGCTCCGCGGCGTCATGCGATGCGGTCGAGGTAGCGCGCGCGGTACAGCAGGCGCGGGCGCTGCGGGTCGTCGACGAAGCCCGAGCGGTCGTGCAGCACGTTGTTGCTGACGATGCCCATGCCGGCTTCGAGGCGAATGCGAAAGATGGCGGGATCGTCGCCGGCGAGCAGCCGTTCGAGCCAGGCCACGGCCGCGCGCGTCGCCGCATCGGGCTTCCATTCGATGCTGCGGGTGCGCGCCGTGTAGCGCATGTGCAGCGCCGCGCCCGACTGGGTGGTGCTGAACACCGGGCCGGTCTGCGCGGCGCGGGCCACGCCGGCGTCGTCGGTGCGCGCGGGGATCGTCATCGCGTCGGCTGCCATCAGTGCGCGCAGCAGGTCGGGGTCGGCCTCGCGCAGCGCGATGTAGGCCATCTCGGGGTCCATCAGCGCGTTGACGCCGCCCTCGCGCGCCGGGGCCACGCAGTGCAGCAGCATCGCCTCGATGCGGCGTGCCGGCGGGTGGTAGTAGCCATCGGTGTGCCACTTGATCGGCCGGTTGGTGTACGGGATGAAGCCCACCCGATCGCCGCCCGCGGCCGCCCCAGCGTCGGTGCCCGCGGCCACGGCGATCGGCGAGATGCCGTCGTCGTCAGCCAGCCAGTTGGCGTCGAGCCGGTGCAGGCCGAGTTGCTGCGCGAGGCGGCGCGGGATCTCCTTGTCGGCGGCGGTGACCGGGCTGCGGTAGATCGCCATGTTGGTGTGGCCACAGAGCCGGCGCAGTTGCGCCGATTCGCTCGCACGCAGCCGGCGCGGGTCGCCGACCTCGACCACCAGGTCGTCGATGCGTGCGGGCTGCAGCGCGCGCTTGGCATCGCGCCAGCGCCGGTAGGTTCCGTCGTCGTCGAGATCGAACGGGCTGCGCGTATTCGCCCCGGTGCGTGGCGGGTGCAAGGTCGGTAGCCGCGCATTCATTTCAATCATCGCTGATCCCATGCCGGCGTGCCGGCCGCGGCTCGGTCGAAAACACGTCGTGCATCGCGCGCTGCAGCATCGTCACGGCCTCGGGCGCCTCGATGGCCATGATCTGGTCGAGCGCCCAGGTCTGGTCTTTGTGCACCATCAGCGCGGTGACGCAACTGCCGAGGTAGCGCACGAACCCGAAGTCGGGGCCGTCGGGGCCGTGGCCGAAGCCGGCGTACTCGTCGGACCGCAGGTTGAACAGCCCGATGAACTGGGCGCGCCGACTCTCGTCGCCCGCGTCCGGCGGGCCGAGCAGGTCGTCCTCGCTGTCTTCGAGGATCTCGGCCACGCGCCGCACCAGCGCGGTGGTGAACTCGACGCGTTCGGCGTCGGCCATGCGGTCGAACGCCATCCGGTCGACGACCGCGATCAGGAACACCAGCACCTCGCGCATGAAGGCGAAGTATTGGGGGCCGACGTCGATGTCGAATTGCGCCGAGCGCATCTGCTTGAGCATGTTCTGCGCCACCCGCCAGACGATGAACGCCAGCGCGCTCGCGGTCTGCTGCGCCGACTTCGGCGCGCCGGGCTTGAACCAGTGGCTCTTGATGCGCAGCGCCATCAGCTTCGGCGCAGGGCCGCTCCAAATCGCCTCGCCCCGGGGCCGACACGCAGCGTCCGAGGGGCCATCAGTACCCGCCCTTGCCCAGCGGCTGCGGCAGCCCGGCGACCTTGGCCGCCTGCTTGGCCGGGCCCATCGGGAACAGGTCGTAGAGCGCCTTGCTGTCGATGCCCGGCCGGATCTCGGCCATGCCCTTGAGCAGGTTGCGAAAGTTCGGCGTGTGGCCATGCTCGCGGTACTGGTCGCGCAGGTAGTTGACGACCTCCCAATGCGCATCGGTGAGCGCGATGCCCTCGGCCGCAGCGATCACGCGTACCGCTTCATCGCTGAAGTCGGGCTCGCGCAGGTAGCCCTGGTCGTCGGTCTCGAGCTCACTGCCGTTCACGGTGTAGGGCATGTTCACGTCTCCTTGTCGATGAGGTCACGCCCCGACCGCCGCGGCCGAACGGTGGGGCACGAAGATCCCGCAGCCGAACAGGCGGTGGGGTCCGAGCCCGGAGCGCTGCAGGCGCAGCGAGTCGGCCGGCGCCAGGCCGTGCAGCATCAGGCTGAAGCCGGTGATCGCCGGTCCCGGTGCACCGATGCGCTGGCGTCGCCCGCACACGCTGTGGCCGCCGATCTGCATGGCCTGCATCTCGCGCGCCACCGCCTGCATGAACAGCGCCTCGTCGGCATCCTCGGCCGCAACGAAAGGCGCATACAGGGTGCTGTGCGCGAGCAACTCGCGCGGCCGGGGTGCGCCCAGGCGCAGCGCACAGCCGCCGACGTCGAGCGAGCAGCCGGACAGTGCCGCCAGCGCAGGCAGGCGCGCGAGCGGCAGGCGCAGCAGCAGCCGCGCCCGCTGCGACAGCAGGCCCCACGCACCATGGCCCGGCACCACCTTGACCGGGTGGATGCCTGCCGCAGGCAGCGCCGCCAGCCAGGCCAGACGCGCGCACAGCGCCTGCGCCAGCGGCACCGCATGGTCGCGCGGCAAGCTCGTTCCTTCGAGCGCGAACGCGACATCGCCGACCGTGTCGTCGTCGGCCGGGGTGTCCATCACCCGAGCCCCTGGCCTTGCGCCCAGCGCAGCAACGCCTGGCCCCACGCCTGCGCGGTCTGCGGGTCGATGTCGAAGACCGTGAAGCGGCTGTGCTCGCGGATGCGCGTGCGCAGCAGGCTCATGCCTCCGGCGTCGTGGTCGATCTGCTGCAACTCGATCTCCTGGCCGCCGAGCGGCGCGCGCAGTTTGTCCAAAGGTGTCACGCGGGTCATCGGCGGCTCCAGAGGGCATTGAGCGCGGCGCCGGCCCGCCCCGTCCATACCCGGCACGGGTTAGCGGTGCATACCCCATCCGGGTAATGCGCGGTCTACCCAACGAGAGTGATAGCGCCACCCGCAGCGCACTTCTAGGATTCGCGGCAGTTGCCCCCGCTGCGCTCGTCACGCCCCAACAGGAGACCCAGCCCATGGCCAAGAAACCCTTCGACACGCCGATGCTCGACCAGCTCGAGAGCGGCCCCTGGCCCAGTTTCGTGACCGGCCTGAAGCGCTTGGCCAACGACAAGGACTACATGGTCGACCTGGTCGGCCAGCTCGAGCATTCGTACAAGACCCGCAAGGGCTACTGGAAGGGCGGCACGGTCGGCGTGTTCGGCTACGGCGGCGGCGTGATCCCGCGCTTCTCCGAAGTCGCCGCCATGTTCCCGGAGTCGTCGGAGTTCCACACGCTGCGGGTGCAGCCACCCGCGGGCATGCACTACGACACCGCCGTGCTGCGCAAGATGGCCGACATCTGGGAACGCCACGGCTCGGGCCTGATCGCCTTTCACGGCCAGTCGGGCGACATCATGTTCCAGGGCGCGAGCACGGCCAAGGTGCAGGACGCGTTCGACGAACTCAACGAACTCGGCTTCGACCTCGGCGGTGCCGGCCCGGCGGTGCGCACCTCGATGTCGTGCGTGGGTGCGGCGCGCTGTGAACAGTC
>JAGWTP010000109.1 GCA_028868895.1 Burkholderiales bacterium | reverse complement strand
GGTCTGCAGCAGCATGTGCATCGCGTCGCCGGTGGCGTTGCCGTCGGGCGCGGCCGAGATGTCGACCGCGATCACGAGGTCGGCGCCCATCTGCCGCGCGAACTGCACCGGCACCGGCGCGACCAGGCCACCGTCCACATATTCGTGCGTGCCGATGCGCACCGGCTGGAACACCGCCGGCACCGCGCTCGAGGCGCGCACCGCCACGCCCGGGTCGCCGCGCTGGAACAGGATCGGCTGGCCGCTGTCGAGGTCGGTCGCGACGATGCCCAGCGGGATGCGCATCTGCTCGATGCGCAGCCCGCCGGTGTGCTCGCGCACGTAACGCTCGAGCGCCTCGCCGCGGATCAGCCCGCGGCCCGGAAAGGCCCAGTCGGTGAAGGTGGTCTCGTCCATCGAGCGGGCGAGCGCCGCCAACTCGGCCCCGCTCTTGCCGGAGGCAAAGAGCGCCGCCACCAGGCTGCCGGCCGAGGTGCCGACCACCAGATCGGGCTTGATGCCGCTTTCTTCGAGCACCTGGATCACGCCGATGTGGGCGAAGCCGCGCGCCGCGCCGCCGCCCAGCGCCAGGCCGATGCGCGGTGGCCGGGGCGCCGGCCTGGGCGGCGGTTCAACCGGCGTGGGCGGCGGCTTGGGTGGCGGCGCGGGGATCGGGAGCCTGGGCGCTGTCTGGCAACCGGCGAGGGCCGACAACCCAACCGCGGCACCGGCCACCAGCCAACGCCGGCGCCGTGGCGAATCTGGAACGCTGCTCACGTTGGTTATGCCTTCATTGAATAAGCAAAGTTCAAACAAGTACTTCCAGAATATATGACCGGTCCGTACATTGCGCAGCTTCGGCGCCGCTTGCGCGCTGCAACGGGCACTTGATGGGCATGGACTGGATCGCGATTGTCAGCGGCTTCGGCGTCGGCGCGATCGTCGGCCTGACCGGCGTGGGTGGCGGCTCGCTGATGACGCCGCTGCTGCTGTCGGCGTTCAAGCTGAACCCGGCCGTGGCGATCGGCACCGACCTGTGGTTCGCCGCCGTCACCAAGGCCGCGGGTTCGGTGTCGCACCACCAGGCCGGTCATGTGCAATGGCGAATCACCGGCCTGCTGCTCGCCGGCAGCCTGCCGGCGTCGCTGGCCACGATCGCGCTGATGCGCCACACCGGCCTGACCCCGGGCTGGGCCACGGCACTGACGTTCTCGCTCGGCGTGGCGCTGTTGCTGACCGCGCTGACCGTCGCCTACAAGCGCGCGTGGCAGGCCCTCGGCCTGCGCCTGCAACGCTGGATCCCGGAGCGCCGCAAGCCGGTGTTGACGGTGCTGTGCGGGCTGCTGCTGGGCGTGCTGGTGTCGCTGAGTTCGATCGGCGCCGGCGCGATCGGCGCGACGTTGATCCTGCTGCTCTACCCGCGCCTCAAGTCGCACCAGATCGTCGGCACCGACATCGCCCACGCGGTGCCGCTGACGCTGGTCGCCGGCATCGGCCACGCCAGCCTCGGCCACGTGAACTGGGGACTGCTGGGCACGCTGCTGATCGGCTCGATCCCCGGCATCTGGCTCGGCGCCCAGCTGACCCGAAAAATGCCCGAACGGTTCGTGCGCTCGCTGCTGTGCGTGGCGCTCGTGACGGCCGGCCTGAAAGTGATCTCCTGATCCCGCACCGACATGTACCAGTACACCGAATTCGACCGCCAGTTCGTGCACCAGCGCGCCGCGCAGTTCCGCGACCAGCTCGAGCGCCACCTCGCCGGCCGGCTGCCCGAGGACGACTTCCGCCCGCTGCGGCTGCAAAACGGCTGGTACGTGCAGCGCCATGCGCCGATGCTGCGGGTGGCGGTGCCCTACGGCGAGCTGAGCGCGACGCAGCTGCGCGCGCTGGCCGGGATCGCCCGCGACCACGACCGGGTCGACGTGGGCACGCCGCTGGAGCGCGGTGGCTACGGCCACTTCTCGACGCGCCAGAACCTGCAATTCAACTGGATCCCGCTGAGCCACGCGGCCGACGTGATGGACGCGCTCGCCGCCGTCAACATGCACGGCATCCAGACCAGCGGCAACTGCATCCGCAACATCACCAGCGACGCGCTCGCCGGCATCGCGCCCGACGAGCTCATCGACCCGCGCCCCTATGCCGAACTGCTGCGCCAGTGGAGCACGCTGCACCCCGAGTTCGCGTTTCTGCCGCGCAAGTTCAAGATCGCGATCACCGGTGCGAGCGAAGACCGCGCGGCCATCGCGTGGCACGACATCGGCCTGCGGCTGCTGAAGAACGAAGCCGGCGATATCGGCTTCAAGGTGCTGGTCGGGGGCGGCATGGGCCGCACGCCGTTGATCGGCGCGACGATCCGCGAGTTCCTGCCGTGGCAGCAGATCCTCGTGTTCATCGAGGCGATCGTGCGGGTCTACAACCGCTACGGCCGGCGCGACAACGCCTACAAGGCGCGCATCAAGATCCTCGTCAAGGCCGAAGGCCGCAAGTTCATCGACGCGGTGAACGCCGAGTTCACCGACATCCTCGAGCACGACGCGGCCGGCACCGCGCATCTGCTGCCGCAGGCCGAGTTCGACCGCGTCGCCAGCAGCTTCGCGCTGCCCGAAGGCGTGCAGGCCGCGGCCCGGTTCGCTGCGCCGCCGCCGAGCGCGCCGTTCGATGCCCCGCCGGCGTTCGGCCGCTGGCTCGAACGCAACGTGCACGGCCACAAGCTGAGTGGCTACCGCGCGGTGACGCTGTCGCTCAAGCGCGCCGGCCAGGCGCCGGGCGACGCCACCGCCGACCAGATGATCGCCGCCGCCGATCTTGCCGAGCGCTTCAGCCACGGCGAGCTGCGCGTCACCCACGACCAGAACCTGCTGCTGCCGTGGGTGCGCGAAACCGAGCTGCACGCGCTGTGGCGAGCCGCGCGCAACGAGGGCTTCGCCACCCCCAACATCGGCCTGCTGACCGACATGATCGCCTGCCCCGGCGGCGACTTCTGCGCGCTCGCCAACGCGCGCTCGATCCCGATCGCCGAAGAGATCACGCAGCGCTTCGCCGAGATCGACGAGCTCCACGACATCGGCGACATCGACCTTCACATCAGCGGCTGCATCAACTCGTGCGGCCACCACCACAGCGGCCACATCGGCATCCTGGGCGTCGACAAGGACGGACGCGAGTGGTACCAGGTCTCGCTCGGTGGCTCCGACGGCTCGTCGATCAGCGGCGCCTCGGTGCCCGGCAAGGTGATCGGCCCGTCGTTCTCGGCCGACGAGGTGGCCGACGTGATCGAAGCGGTGGTCGACACCTATCGCGGCCAACGTGTCACCCACGAGCTGTTCATCGACACCGTCAAGCGCATCGGCCTGGAGCCTTTCAAGGCCGCCGCCAACGCGGTGCGCCGCAGCACGGCCTCGGCGCACGCCGAACCGCTGCCCGCCTGACACGACCCCGGAGCTTTCTGCATGAACTTCATCGACCCGCACAAGGACCAGTGGCGTGCGCTCGGCGGCGAAGACGGTCCGGCCGCGTGCATCGACCCGGCCCCGCACCGGCTGCTCAGCATCGGGCAATGGCATGCATTTCGCGCCCACTGGCCTGCCGGCATGCCGGTGGGCGTGGCGCTGGCCAACGATGCCGAGGTCGGGGACATCGCCTCCGACCTGCCGCGCCTGAGCCTGATTGCGCTCGAGTTCCCGAAGTGGGTCGACGGCCGCGCCTACAGCCAGGCTCACACGCTGCGCGCCCGCCACCGCTATGCGGGCGAGCTGCGGGCCACCGGCGAGGTGCTGGTCGACATGGTGCTGCTGCTGCAGCGCAACGGCTTCACCACCGCGGTGCTGCGCGCCGACCAGTCGCTCGACGATGCCCATCGCGCGCTCACCTTCTTTCCCGGCCACTACCAGGGCGCGGTCACCGACCCGTTGCCGCTGTTCGCCAAGCCGCCAGGCACGGCGCAAGCGCTGGTGCGCCAGCACAACCCGTTCGTCAACTCAGGAGCTGCCATATGAGTGCCCATGCCAACGCCGTCGCGCTGTATGCGCGCGAGACCGCCGGCTTCGACACGCGCGTCGCCCATGCGCTGGGGCTGCTGCACCGCGCCGCCGCCGAACACCCGGGCCGCATCGTGCAGGCCACCAGCCTGGGCGCCGAAGACATGGTCGTCACCGACCTGATCGCGCGCCACCGGCTGCCGGTGGCGATCGGCACGCTCGAGACCGGCATGCTGCATGCGCCGACGGTGGCGTTGATCCGCCGCATCGAGTCCCGTTACGGGCTCGATGTGGAGGTGTACCAGCCGGTGGTCGAGTCGGTCGTGCACTTCGTCGGCAAGCATGGCGAGCGCGCGATGTACGACAGCATCGCGCTGCGCAAGGGCTGCTGCGCGATCCGCAAGCTCGAGCCGCTGTCGCGCATGCTGGCCGGCCGCAGCGCCTGGGTGACCGGCATGCGGCGCGAGCAGTCGAACCAGCGCGGCACGGTCGAGTTCAGCGCGGCCGATGACCAGGGCCGCACCAAGTTCAATCCGCTGGCCGACTGGAGCTGGGCCGACGTGTGGCACTACATCGCCGCGAACGACGTGCCCTACAACCCGCTGCACGACCAGTTCTTCCCGAGCATCGGCTGCGCGCCGTGCACGCGGGCCGTCGCGGTCGGTGAAGACTTTCGTGCCGGCCGCTGGTGGTGGGAAGACGAGGCCGCCAAGGAATGCGGCCTGCACGTCAGGCATGCACCGGCTGTGGCCGCTGCACCGATCGGAGTTGCGGCATGAACGCGCCCCTGAAAGTCGAGCAGCTGCTGCCCGAGCTCGACCACACCCACCTCGACTGGCTCGAGGAGGAAGCGATCTTCATCATGCGCGAGACCGTCGCCGCGTTCGAGCGCCCTGCCCTGCTGTTCTCGGGCGGCAAGGATTCGTGCGTGGTGCTGCGGCTGGCCGAGAAGGCGTTCAAGAACCGCAACGCGCGTGGCGAGTTCGCCGGGCGCTTGCCGTTCCCGCTGCTGCACGTGGACACCGGCCACAACTTCCCGGAGGTGATCGAGTTCCGCGACCGGCGCGTGGCCGAGATGGGCGAGCGCCTGGTCGTGGGACACCTCGAAGACTCGATCCGGCGCGGCACGGTGCGCCTGGCCGACCCGCTCGAATCGCGCAACGGCCACCAGACCGTGGCGCTGCTCGAAGCGATCGAAGCGCACCGCTTCGACGTGCTGATGGGCGGCGCGCGGCGCGACGAGGAAAAGGCCCGCGCCAAGGAGCGCATCTTTTCGCACCGCGACAGCTTCGGCCAGTGGTTGCCCAAGGAACAGCGCCCCGAACTCTGGACGCTGTTCAACACCCGCATCAAGCCCGGCGAGCACATGCGGGCGTTCCCGATCAGCAACTGGACCGAACTCGACGTGTGGCTCTACATCGCGCGCGAGAACATTCCGCTGCCCAACCTGTACTACGCCCACCAGCGTGCGGTGATCCGCCGCAAGGGCCTGCTGGTGCCGCTGACCGAGGTCACGCCCGCACAAGCCGGCGAGACGGTCGAGACCGCCGAGGTGCGCTTTCGCACCGTGGGCGACATGACCTGCACCTGCCCGGTCGAGAGCCCCGCCGCCACCGCCGCCGAGATCGTCGCCGAGACGCTGCAGGTGACCGTCAGCGAGCGCGGCGCCACGCGCATGGACGACCGCACCTCCGAAGCCTCGATGGAGCGGCGCAAGAAGGAAGGGTATTTCTGAAGTGAGGCGCCCACCCCATAGGCGCTGCGCGGCTGCCCCCTCAACGGGGCGCCGCCAGCGGCCCGGCGAAGCCGGTTCCACGGCCGCCGCTTGATCGACGAAACCACCATGCAAGCAATCCAAGACCACCGCGCGCTGCGCTTTCTCACTGCCGGCTCGGTCGACGACGGCAAGAGCACGCTGATCGGCCGGCTGCTGTTCGACTCGCGCGCGATCCTGGCCGACCAGATCGACACGCTCGAAAAGCGCGCCTTCGGCACACCCCAGGCCGATGGCGGGCCGGGCTTCGACCTGTCGCTGCTCACCGACGGCCTGGAAGCCGAGCGCGAGCAAGGCATCACGATCGACGTGGCCTATCGCTACTTCGCCACCCGGCAGCGCAAGTTCATCATCGCCGACGCGCCCGGCCACGAGCAGTACACGCGCAACATGGTGACCGCCGCTGCCGGCAGCGACGCCGCGGTGGTGCTGGTCGACATCACCAAGCTCGACACGCGATCGGCCGGCGCCGGAGCGCCCGTGAAGCTGCTCGCGCAAACGCGCCGCCACGCGCTGCTGGCGCAACTGCTGCGGGTGCCGAGCATCGTGTTTGCGATCAACAAGCTCGACGCGGTCGACGACCCGGCGCAGGCCTTCGACGCGGTGCGCGCGGCGCTGCTCGCGTTCGCGGCGCACGCGAACATGGCAGTCGCCGGCGTGATCCCGGTTTCGGCACTGCGCGGCGACAACGTCACGCAGCCACCGCGCAGTGCCCATAACGCGCTGCAGGCCTGGGCCGACTGGTACGACGGCCCTTCGCTGCTGCAGCTGCTCGAACGCCTGCCGACCGTGCAGGAGCGCACCGTGGGCGACCTGTTGGTCCCGGTGCAGTACGTGGCCCGCGACGGCGCAGGCACCGGCGAGCGGCCGCGCACGCTGTGGGGCCGGATCGCGCATGGCAGCGTGCGCGAGGGCGACGAGGTGCAGGTGTTTCCGAGCCGGCAGACGGCCCGCGTGGCCGAGGTGCGCGTGGCCGGCGCGCGCGTCGATTCCGCGCAGGCCGGGCAATCGGCCGGCATTGCGCTGGACCGCCAGCTCGACGTGTCGCGCGGCGACTGGATCGCCACGCCCGGCACGGTGCGCGAGACCGACCGCTTCTCGGCCACGCTGGCCTGGCTCGACACCGAGCCGGCAGTGATCGGTCGCAAGTATTCGGTGCGCCACGGCAACCGCTGGGTCCAGGCGCGCATCGTCTCGATCGAGAGCCGGCTGGACATCCACACCCTCGAAACCCTCGATGCGCACGACCTGAAGGTCAACGACATCGGCCAGGTGGTCGTCCAGACCCAGCAGCCGCTGCCGATCGAAGCCTTCGAAACCAACCGCGTCGGCGGCTCGCTGATCGTGGTCGACCCGACCAGCAACCGCACCAGCGGCGCACTGCTGGTGCGGGCGGCGGCCTGAGCATGGGACGGGTGGTCTTCATCGGCGCCGGCCCGGGCTCGGCCGACCTGATCACGATGCGCGGCGCAAGCCGCCTCGCGCTGGCCGATGTGGTGCTGTTCGATGCCCTCACCGACCCGGCGCTGCGCGCGCTGGCGCCCCGCGCGCGCTGGATCCCGGTCGGCAAGCGCGGCTTTCGCGACAGCACCGGCCAGACCGCGATCAATGCGCTGCTGGTCAGGCACGCCCACGAGGTCGGTGTGGTGGTTCGATTGAAGGGCGGCGACCCGAGCGTCTTCGGCCGGCTCGAAGAAGAGCTTGAGGCGCTCGCACTGGCGGGCGTCGAATGCGAGGTGGTGCCGGGCGTGACCGCTGCGACCGCTGCGGCCGCGGCCACGCAACGCCCGCTCACCCGGCGCGGCACCGGCCGCAGCGTGAGCCTGACCACGGCGATGACGCGCGAGGGCCGGTTGCACGCCTCCCGGTGCGCCGACACCGAGGTGTTCTACATGGCGGGCAAGCAGCTCGCAGCACTGGCGCGCCAACTGCGGGCCGCCGGCTGGGACGACGACACGCCGGCCAGCGTGGTCTCGCGCGCCGGCTGGCCCGACCAGCTGCACAGCGACCACACGGTGCGCAGCCTGGGCCGCGCCGCGATGCTGCACGCCGGGCGCCCGACGGTGGTGACGGTCGGCGCGGGTGCCGCCGCGCCGGCGAAGCCTTGTGCAGCCGACAATGCGCAAGCGCAGCCGCAGACTTGCACGCCGTTGTCCCTTTGAACTGGCGACTACGCCTGCGCACCCGGCGGGTGGTCCTAAAATTGCGCCACCGGCGGCTTGCGGGCCGCCCCTCACCCCACCCCAAGAGTCCCCCATGACCCACGTCGTTCTCGAATCGTGCATCCGCTGCAAGTACACCGATTGTGTCGACGTGTGCCCGGTCGACTGCTTCCGCGAAGGCCCGAACTTCCTGACCATCGACCCGGACGAATGCATCGACTGCGCGGTGTGCATCCCCGAGTGCCCGGTCAACGCGATCGTGCCCGAGGAAGACGTGCCGGGCGAGCAGCAGCACATGATCGCGCTGAATGCCGAGCTGGCGAAGAACTGGCCGAGCATCACCAAGCGCAAGGCCGCGCTGCCGGACGCCGACGACTGGAAAGACAAGACCGGCAAGCTCGGCGAACTGATCAAGTAGCCGCCGTGACGGCGCCCGCGCTTGCAGCGCCCATCGAGACCGACGCGGTCGTCGTCGGTGCCGGGCCGGTCGGGCTGTTCCAGGTGTTCGAGCTCGGGCTGCAGGGCATCCACGCCCACGTGATCGACGCGCTGCCGTTCCCGGGCGGCCAGTGCATCGAGCTCTACCCCGACAAGCCGATCTACGACATCCCTGCCACCCGCGTGTGCACCGGGCGCGAGCTGGTGGCGCGGCTGCTCGACCAGATCGAGCCGTTCGGCGCCGTCTTTCATCTCGACCAGCAGGTCGACCGCGTCCAGCCGCAGCCGGACGGCCGGTTCCTGATCGATTCGTCGGTGGGTACGCGGTGGCTCGCGAAGACGATCGTCATCGCCGGCGGCGTCGGCGCGTTCCAGCCACGGCGCCTGAAGCTCGACGGCCTGGCCGCGTTCGAAGGCTCGCAGTTGCGGTATCGCGTGCCCGAGGCCGCGGGCCTGGCCGGCCAGCGTGTCCTGATCATCGGCGACGCGGACGCCGCGCTGGAGTGCGCGATCGGCCTGGCGAGTGCGGGGCCACGCCAAGCGGCCAGCGTCACGCTGATGCACCGCCGCGACGAGTTCAAGGCCGCTGCAGCCACCATCGAGCAACTGCAGCAGCTGCGCGCCGCCGGGCGGGTGCAGTTCGTCGCCGCGCAGGCCACCGCCATCGAGCAAGCCGGCGGCCGGCTGACGGCGCTGCAGGTGCTCGGCGCCGAAGGCACTGCGCGCACGCTGCCACTGGACACGCTGCTCGTGCTCACCGGCTTGAGCCCCAAGCTCGGCCCGATCGCCGACTGGGGCCTGGCGCTCGAGCGCAAGCAACTCGTCGTCGACACCACGACGCTCCAAACCAGCACGCCCGGCATCTACGCGGTCGGGGACGTGAACACCTACCCGGGCAAGCGCAAGCTGATCCTGTGCGGCTTTCACGAGGCCACGCTGGCCGCGTTCGCCGCGGCGGAGCGCGTCTTCCCCGGCCGGCCGGTCCATCTGGAGTACACGACCACCAGCCCGCGCCTGCACCGCGCACTCGGAGTGGCACACCGGCCTGAGCAATAATCCAACCCGCTGAGCGGCTCGCCGCACAGCATTCGCTGGGGGTGTTGAACGTTGCGCTGTTTCGGCAGTGCAACGGGCGACTGAGAAAGTCCCTTTGAACCTGACTGAGGTAATCCTCGCGCAGGGAAGCACGGCACGATGCCCACATTGCCTGGTGCACCGCGGCCCGCCGACCTGCCATCGACCTTTGGAACCACGATGGCACACCACACACGACACCACGCCTACACGGCAATCGCCGCGGCCGCCTTGCTCGCCGCCACCCAGGCCCGCGCTCAGACGCCGCCCGAAGCGACGATGCAACTCAACCCGGTCACCGTCACCGGCCGCGCGGCCTTGCCCGCCACCGTCAGCGGCTGGGGCGACACGCCGTTGGCCAACACGCCCATGCAGGCCAGCGTCTACACCGCCGAAGAACTGCGCGACGCCGGCGTGCAGCGGCTGTCCGATCTGGTCACGCTCGACCCCGCCGTCAGCGACGCCTACAACGCCGAGGGCTACTGGGACTTTCTGACGGTGCGCGGCTTCGTGCTCGACAACCAGTTCAACTTCCGGCGCGACGGCCTGCCGATCAACGCCGAGACCTCGATCCCGCTCGACAACAAGGAGCGCATCGAAATCCTTCAGGGCACCAGCGGCATCCAGGCCGGCACCAGCGCTCCGGGCGGGCTGGTGAACTACGTCGTCAAGCGGCCCACTGACGCGCCGCTGCGCTCGGCCTTCATCGAATGGCACCAGCCCGGCACCGTGACCGGTGCGGTCGACCTGAGCCAGCGTTTCGGGGTCGACCAGGCGTTCGGTGTGCGCCTGAACGCCGCCGCCGCGCACCTCGACCCGATGGTTCGCTCCAGCACCGGAAACCGCCGCTTGTTCGCGCTGGCGGCCGACTGGCGCGCGGGCACCGACACGCTGCTCGAAGCCGAGGTCGAGACCAGCCACCGCTCGCAACCCAGCCAGCCCGGCTTCAGCATGCTCGGCAACGTCGTCCCGGCGCCCGGCGACCCGCGCATCAACCTGAACAACCAGCCCTGGTCGCTGCCGGTGGTGTTCGACGCCACCACCGCGTCACTGCGCTGGCAGCAACGCCTGTCGAGCGACTGGCGCTTCGTGGCCCACGCCGGCATGCAACACCTGCGCTCCGACGACCGGCTCGCCTATCCGTTCGGGTGCTCCAAGGAAGGCAACTACGACCGCTATTGCAGCGACGGCAGCTTTGACTTCTACGAATACCGCAGCGACGGCGAACAGCGCCGCACCACGTCGCTCGACCTGCACGCCGAGGGCCGGCTCGAGACCGCCGGCATCGAGCACCGACTGACGTTCGGCGCACTCGGTTCGCGCTACCGCAGCCGGCTGCAGCCGCGGCTCGATGACAGCGTCATCGTCGGCACCGGGACGGTCGACGGCCTGTCCATCGTGCCGAGCCTGCCGGCGCTGGGCCTGGTGCCCAACCCGAACCAGACCGAGCGCTCGACCGAGCTGTACCTGCGCGATGCGATCAAGTTCAACGACGGCTGGACGGCCTGGCTCGGCGTGCGCCGCACCCACATCGCCCGCGCCAGCGTGCTCACCGACGGCTCCGAACCCACGAGCTACACCCGATCGTTCACGACACCCTGGCTGGCCGCCAGCTACGCCTTTGCGCGCAACCAACTGGTCTATGCCAGTTGGGGCCGCGGCGTCGAGTCGTCGGCAGTTCCCAATCGCCCCCAGTACACCGATGCCGGCCAGGCGCTGACGGCCCTGAGCCGGCAGGCCGAAGTGGGCGTCAAGGGCTCGAACGATGCGTTCGCCTGGAGCCTGGCCGCGTTCGACATCCAGCGGCCGCAGCCGGCCGACGTCGGCACCTGCGACCCGACCGTGGCCAAGAGTTGCACCACGCAACTCGACGGCAGCGCCCACCACCGCGGCGTCGAAGCCACCGGCACGTGGCACCAGGGCGCCTGGACGCTGCGCGGCGGCAGCCAGTGGCTGAGGGCCCGACGCGAAGGCAGCCAGACCGCAGCAATCAACGGCCTGCAGCCCACCAACGTGCCGGCGCTGACGTTGAAGGCGCAAGCCGCGTACGACGTCGCATCGATGCCGGGACTGAACCTGCAGGCCAACGTCATGCACGAGACCCGCCGCATGGTGTTGCCCGACAACAGCGCAAGCATTCCGGGCTACACCCGCGTCGACGCGGCGCTGCGCTACGACACCCGGCTGGCCAACGCCCGAGCGATCTGGCGTGTGGGCATCGACAACCTGTTTGATAAGCGCGCCTGGCGCGAGTCCCCCTACGAGTTCAGCCACGTCTACCTGTATCCCCTCGCGCCGCGCACCCTGCGCGTGTCGCTGCAGGTCGACCTGTAGAGCCTCGAAAAACCCCCGCTATAATCATTGGCTGATCCTCGATAGCTCAGTTGGTAGAGCGCCGGACTGTTAATCCGTAGGTCCCTGGTTCGAGCCCAGGTCGGGGAGCCATAGAAATCAAGGGGTTAGCGACGCAAGTCGCTAACCCCTTCGTCTTTCCAGAC
>JAGWTP010000108.1 GCA_028868895.1 Burkholderiales bacterium | reverse complement strand
GTAGTTGATGACGACGCCGTTGTCGGCCACCACGGCATCGACGCCGCCGGCTTCGAGTTCCTTCAAGGCCAGCGGCGTCGACTCGAAGCGCTTGATGTTGGCGCTGTTCTTGCCTTGCAGCTTGGAGACCGCCTCGTCGCCGGTGGTGCCGTTCTGCACACCCACCTTGAGCGTCTTGAGGTCGTCGAAGCGGGTGACCTTGGAGTCGGCCGGTACGGCGATCAATTGGTTGGCGTCGAAGTACGGATCGCTGAAATCCATCGTCTGCTTGCGCTCGTCGGTGATCGTGATCGACGACACCAGCAGGTCGCGGTCGCCCTGGTTCAGCGCGTTGAAGATGCCTTCCCACGGCGTGTTGACGAACTTGACCTGCAGGCCCGCCTTCTGCGCGATCGCATCGACCACGTCGATGTCGAAGCCGACGATCTGGCCCTTCTCGTTCTGCGACTCGAACGGCGCGTAGGTGGCATCGGTGCCGACCATGAGCACCTGCGGCGTCGGCGCTGCAGACGCCGCCGCCGAGGCGGTTGGCTCGCTGGCCTGCTTGCTGCAACCGATGAGGGCGAACGCGGCGGTCACCGCGCAACCGGCCCGGATGAGCCGGCGCAGGGTCAGGAAAGCCATGGTGTCTCCAACGAGGTGGGTTCAGGGTGCGAATCGAGGCCGGAAGTATAGGTTGGACCTATGGCGACCCATGCAGCCAGGCCAGTTCGGCGGCATCGAATCCGGCGCGGCGTCGCGCGTCGTCGTTGAACGGCGGGCGCGGCCGCGGTGCGCGGTAACGCGCCGCCAGTTCGGCGTAGTACGCGAGCGGGTCGTGGCCGTCGCGCGCGCACAGCCAGCGGTACCAGTGGTTGCCGATCGCGACATGGCCGATCTCGTCCCGCAGGATCACGTCGAGGATCGCCACCGCGCGCAGGTCACCGGCCTGGCGCAGCCTGGCCTGCATCGGTGGCGTGGCGTCGAGCCCGCGCGCTTCGAGCGTGCGCGGCACCAGCGCCATGCGCGCAGTGATGTCGTGCGCGGTGCGCTGCGTCATCGCCCACAGGCCGTCGTGCGCGTCGAAAGCGCCATAGTCGCTGCCGAGTGTCAGCAGATGCTCGCGCAACAGCGTGAAGTGCAGCGCCTCTTCGCTGGCCACGCGCAGCCAGTCGACGTAGTACGCGGTGGGCATGCCGGCGAAGCGCCACACCGCGTCGAGCGCGAGGTTGATCGCGTTGAACTCGATGTGCGTGACCGCATGCAGCAAGGCGGCCCGGCCTTCGAGCGTGGACGGCGAGCGCGTGGGCACGTCCTTGGCGGCCACGAGGCGGGGCCGGGCGGGGCGGCCGGGCAGCGTTGTGGGGGCGTCGTATTCCGGTGCCGGGTCGATCGCCTGCACGTCGATGCCGGCGAACAGGGCCCGGGCCTGCGCGGCCTTTTCGATCGGGTCGCTCAGGCCCAGGATCGCGAGGGCGCGTTGACGGGGGTTCGGAAGGTTCATGTCGCAACGCGAGAGGCCGAGTGCCCGTCACCCTAGAATTATCGGCTTCACCGCTCGGACCCTCCGCATGGCCTTGTATCAACTCGACGAACACGCGCCGCGCCTGGCCGACACCGCCTGGGTCGCCGACAGCGCGCAGGTGATCGGCAACGTCGAGCTCGGCGAGGGCGCGAGCGTGTGGTTCGGCGCGATCCTGCGCGGCGACACCGAGTTGCTGCGAATCGGCAAGGGCTCGAACGTGCAGGACGGCAGCGTGATCCACGCCGACCCGGGCTTCCCGGTGACGCTGGGCGACCACGTGTCGGTGGGCCACCAGGCGATGTTGCACGGCTGCAGTGTCGGCGACGGTTCGCTGATCGGCATCCAGGCGGTCGTGCTCAACGGCGCGAAGATCGGCCGGTACTGCCTGGTCGGCGCGGGCGCGCTCGTCACCGAGGGCAAGGAGTTCCCCGACGGCTCGCTGATCCTGGGCTCGCCGGCCAGGGTGGCGCGCCAACTCACGCCCGAGCAGATCGAGGGGCTCAAGCATGCGGCGGCCCATTACGTTCAGAACGCACAGCGCTTCCGGGTCGGTCTGAAGAAGATCGGCTGACGTGAGCGAGCTCCACAAGTTCCTGTTCGAAGGCCTGCCGGTGCGCGGCATGCTGGTGCGCCTGACCGACGGCTGGCAGGAGGTGCTGGCGCGGCGCGGCAAGTCGGGCGACGCCTACCCGGCGCCGGTGCGCTCGCTGCTCGGCGAGATGGCGGCGGCCGGGGTGCTGATGCAGGGCAACCTGCAGTTCGACGGCGCTTTGATCCTGCAGGTCTACGGCGACGGGCCGGTCAAGCTCGCGGTGGCCGAGGTGCAGCACGATCTGGCGTTTCGCGTCACCGCGAAGGTGGTCGGCGAGGTGCCCGAGACCGCGCGGCTGGAGGCGCTGCTCAACGTGCACGGCCAGGGCCGTTGCGCGATCACGCTCGACCCGAAGGACAAGCGACCCGGCCAGCAACCGTACCAGGGTGTGGTGGCGCTGCACGGCGACCGCCGCGAACCGCTGCAGCAATTGAGCGAGGTGCTGGAGCACTACATGCTGCAGTCCGAGCAGCTCGACACGCGCCTGATCCTGGCGGCCGACGACACCCTCGCGGCCGGCCTGCTGATCCAGCGCCTGCCGGTGCAGGGGGCGGGCAACCTGCAGGGCGCAGCGCGCAACGAAGACCTGATCGGCCTGGACGAAAGCTACAACCGCCTGGCCTTGCTGGCCGGCACGCTCACGCGCGAGGAACTGCTCACGCTGGACGCCGACACGATCCTGCGCCGCCTGTTCTGGGAGGAGCCACTGCGCCGTTTCGTGCCGCGGCGCGCCGAAAGCGGCCCGCGCTTCGCCTGTTCGTGTTCGCGGGTGCGTGTGGGCAGCATGCTCAAGAGCCTGGGGCGCGAAGAGATCGACGGCATCGTCGTCGAGCAGGGCCGGGTCGAGATCGGCTGCGAGTTCTGCGGCCTCAAGTACCACTTCGACCCGGTCGATGTGGGCGAGCTGTTCACACCGGTGCGCGACCAGCCGCCGGGATCGTCGGCGACGCACTGAGCGCGCCGCTCGCGCCAACCCATCGAGAAAGCACCCATGCTCTACGCCGCGCTGAAGGCCGTTCATCTGCTGTCGCTGGTCGCCTGGGTCGGCGGCATGTTCTTCGCGCTGACATGCCTGCGCCCCGCACTGGCGCCGCTCGACGGCCCGGTGCGGCTGCGGCTGATGACCGAGGTGCTGCGGCGCTTCTTCGACGTGGTGGGCATCGCGATCGGCCTGATGCTGGTGTCGGGCGCGTGGATGCTGTGGAGCGCGATGCGCGTCTCGACCACGCGCGGGCTGGCCTTCAACATGCCGCTGGACTGGATGGCGATGATCACGCTCGGCCTCGTGATGGTCGCGGTCTTCGGCCACATCCGCTTCAACCTGTTCAAGCGGCTGCAGCGTGCGGTGCGGGCGCAGGACTGGCCCGCGGGCGCTGCGGTGCACGGCCGCATCCGCACCTGGGTGACGGCCAATCTCGTGATCGGCGTGCTGGTGATCGTCGTGATGCGGCTGGGCGCGGCGGGCTGATGTCGGCCAGGCGCGGTCAGCGCCTGGGGTCGGCGCAGGCGCGAGCGCGGTCAGCGCCCGGGCAGCAGGCGGTGCCGTTCGAGCGCTTCGCACTGCGGGTCGCCGCAGTGCTCGCAGTGCCAGTGCCAGCGTGCGCTGCCGCCGTCGTCGCCGTCGATGCTGGAGGCTAGCGCGCGTTGCACGCAGGCCAGCGCCGCCACGAGCCGCGCCGTGCCGCTGCCGAAGACCACCGAATAGGCCGTGCCCGCGCGCCCGAGCGCGGCGCGCACGAGCGCGTCGACCGGCTCACGCACGTGGGCGCCGTCGCGCTGCAGGCCGTCGGCCTGCCACGGCAGGTCGAGTGCGGCGAGCAGCGTCAGGTCGCATTGCGCGTGGGCGCCCTGGGCACGCGGGTACAGGCTCGTGTCGCCGAAGACGAGGTCGCTGTAGACCGCCGTCATCAGTGCGGTGGTGTCGGCGATGACGATGTCGTGCGATGCCGCCGCGGCGGCGATGCGCCGCGTCTGCTCGTCGGCGATGGGCGGCTGTTCGTGGCGGTGCGGCGTGCGCCGCTCGCGATCGCAGAACTCGCGCAGGTACTCGGACACCAGCGCGACGCGGCGGGCGCCGCCGGCAGGCACACCGGCCGTTTCGGTGCCCGTGCCAACGCCCGCAAGCGCGGCCTGCAGCGCCTGGGCCAGCGTGGTCTTGCCGGTGCTCTCGGCGCCGAGCAGCGCGATCACGAAGCCGCGTGCGGCGGGCATGGCCGAGCTCTCAGCCTGCGCGGGCCGGCGCGAGCAGGCGCCGCCAGGCGCGCCAGCCGACGACCGACATCGCGATGAACAGGGCATACAGCAGTGCCGTCAGCCACAGCCCCTTGTACGCGAACAGGCCGACGCTGACGACGTTGACGACGATCCAGGCCACCCAGTTCTCGATGTACTTGCGCCCCAGCAACCACTGGCCGACGACGCTGGCGGCAGTCGGGAACGCGTCCCACCACGGCACGTCGGTGTTGGTGTAGGTCTTCAGGAACAGTCCGGTCGCGGGCCACGCCAGCGCGAGCGCGACGAGCGGCCAGACCCGCCCGCGGGGGTGCAGCGTGCGCACCTGCAGCGCCGTGCCGTCGTCCTGCGTGCCGCGCAGCCACTGCCACCAGCCCCACAGCGAGAGCAGCGCGAAAAAGATCTGCAGGCTCGCGTCACCATAGAGCCGGTTGTCCCAGAACAGCGCGAAGTACAGCAGCGAGCTGACGATCGCCAGCGGCCAGGCGACCGGGTTGACGCGCATGTTGAGCACCACCATCGCCAGCGCGAGCACGAACGCGAGCAGTTCCACCCAGGTCACCGGCGTGCGCCACAGCGTGAACGCGGGAGCGAAGAAGGGCTGCACCCAATGCAGCAGCGTGTCCACGGCGCGGGCGGTCAGCGCAGCAGCGGCGAGCGAGCGAGCGCAGACATCAACGCCGCGGCTTCGACAGCTGGATCAGGATCTCGTCGGGCTTGATCATGCCCAGGTCGAAGCGGGCCTTCTCTTCGACCATCTCGAGACCTTCCTTCAGGTCGCGCACCTCGGCGACGAGCTGCGCATTGCGTGCCCGCGCCGTCTGGTTGGCGGCCTGCTGCTCGGCCAGCCGGGCGCGCAACTCCATCATGCGCGGCACGCCGCCCTTGCCGAACCACAGTTCGGCATGCACCAGCGCGAGCAGCACGACCAGGGCGATGGAGATGTAGCGCATGCGTGCGTCGGTGTGGGCGGCAATGCGAACCGAGCTTGCGGCAAGGCTTGCGTGGAGCGGGCGCGGCGAGCGCGCGCGTCAGCGCAGGTTGTAGAACGCCGCGCGACCCGGGTAGCTGGCCACGTCGCCGAGGTCTTCTTCGATGCGCAGCAGCTGGTTGTACTTGGCCATGCGGTCCGAGCGGCTCATCGAGCCGGTCTTGATCTGGCCGGCGTTGGTGCCCACCGCGATGTCGGCGATGGTGGAGTCTTCGGTCTCGCCCGAGCGGTGGCTGATCACGGCGGTCCAGCCGGCGCGCTTGGCCATTTCGATCGCGGCGAAGGTTTCGGTGAGCGTGCCGATCTGGTTGATCTTGATCAGCACCGAGTTGGCCACGCGCTTGTCGATGCCTTCTTTCAGGATCTTGGTGTTGGTGACGAACAGGTCGTCGCCGACGATCTGCACCTTGCCACCGAGCCGGTCGTTCAGGTGCTTCCAGCCGTCCCAGTCGCTCTCGGCCATGCCGTCTTCGATGCTGATGATCGGGTACTTGTCGACCCAGGTCGCGAGCACGTCGGTCCACTCGGGCGCACTGAGCGTGAGGCCTTCGCCCTGCAGTGCGTACTGGCCGTCCTTGTAAAACTCGCTGGCCGCGCAATCCAGGCCGATCGCGATCTGCGTCCCGGCGGTGTAGCCGGCCTTGTCGATCGCGTCCAGGATCATCTGGATCGCCGCTTCGTGGCTCGGCACGCTCGGCGCAAAGCCGCCTTCGTCGCCGACCGCGGTGCTGATGCCCTTGCCGGCGAGGATCTTCTTCAGCGCATGGAACACCTCGGCGCCGTAGCGCACCGCCTCGCGAAAGCTCGGTGCGCCCACCGGGATGATCATGAACTCCTGCAGGTCGAGGTTGTTGTTGGCGTGCGCGCCGCCGTTGATGACGTTCATCATCGGCACCGGCATCTGCATCGCGCCCGAACCGCCGAAGTAGCGGTACAGCGGCAGGCCCGATTCTTCGGCCGCGGCGCGGGCCACGGCCATGCTCACCGCGAGCGTGGCGTTCGCGCCCAGGCGGCTCTTGTTCTCGGTGCCGTCGAGGTCGATCAGGGTGCGGTCCAGGAACGCCTGCTCGCTGGCGTCCAGGCCGAGCACGGCTTCGCTGATCTCGGTGTTGACGTGCTCGACGGCGCGCAGCACGCCCTTGCCGAGGTAGCGCGACATGTCGCCGTCGCGCAGCTCGATCGCCTCGCGCGAGCCGGTCGATGCCCCCGAGGGCACCGCGGCGCGGCCCATCGTGCCGCTCTCGAGCAGCACGTCGCACTCGACGGTGGGGTTGCCGCGGCTGTCGAGGATCTCGCGGCCGACGATGTCAACAATGGCGCTCATTCAGCATCTCCGTAAATTCTTCAGCAGGAAAAATCGTTCTCGAGCAGCGGCTGCGCCTTGACCACGCGGTCGAGCGCGAGCAGTTGTTCGAGCAGCGCCGCCATGTGCTTGAGCGGCACCGCGTTCGGGCCGTCGCTCAGCGCGCGGGCCGGGTCGGGGTGGGTCTCCATGAACACGCCTGCCACGCCGACCGCGATCGCGGCGCGCGCCAGCACCGGCACGAACTCGCGCTGGCCACCCGAACTGGTGCCCTGACCGCCGGGCAACTGCACCGAGTGGGTGGCGTCGAACACCACCGGCGCGCCGGTCTCGCGCATGATCGCCAGGCTGCGCATGTCGGAGACGAGGTTGTTGTAGCCAAAGCTCGCACCGCGCTCGCAGGCCATGAACGCGTCTTGCGGCAGGCCCTTTTCAAGCGCGGCGGCGCGGGCCTTGTCGATCACGTTCTTCATGTCGTGGGGCGCGAGGAACTGGCCCTTCTTGATGTTCACCGGCCGGCCCGACTGCGCCACCGCGTGGATGAAGTCGGTCTGGCGGCACAGGAAGGCCGGGGTCTGCAGCACGTCGACCACCGACGCCACCTGTTCGATCTGGTCGATGCCGTGCACGTCGGTCAGCAGCGGCACGTGCAACTCGCGCTTGACCTTGGCCAGGATCTCCAGGCCCTTGTCCATGCCGGGGCCGCGAAACGAGGTGCCGCTGGAGCGGTTGGCCTTGTCGTAGCTCGACTTGAAGATGAAGTGGATGCCCAGGGCCGCCGTGATCTCCTTCAGGCGGCCGGCCACGTCCATCTGCAGTTGTTCGGACTCGACCACGCACGGGCCGGCTATCAGGAAGAACGGCTCGCGCAGGCCGACCTCGAAGCCGCACAACTTCATGCGGCGACCTTTTGCGTCACGGTGGCCAGACGGCGCGCCTGGTGCTCGAGCGCGGCCTTCACGTAGCTGATGAACAGCGGGTGCCCGTCCCACGGCGTGCTCTTGAACTCGGGGTGGAACTGCACGCCGACAAACCAGGGGTGCACCGACTGCGGCAGTTCGACGATCTCGGTGAGCTTGTCGCGCTGCGTGATCGCCGAGATCACCAGGCCGGCGGCGCGCAGCCGGTCGAGGTAGTGCTCGTTGGCCTCGAAGCGATGGCGATGGCGCTCGGTGACCAACTTGCCGTAGATCTGGTGCGCGAGGGTGCCTGCGGTCACGTCGGAGCTTTGCGCGCCCAGGCGCATCGTGCCGCCGAGATCGGACTTGGCGTCGCGCTTTTGGATGGTGCCGTCGCGGTCCTGCCATTCGTCGATCAGCGCGATCACCGGGTGCGGCGTGTCGGGGTCGAACTCGGTGCTGTTGGCGCCTTCGAGGCCGGCCAGGTGGCGTGCGACCTCGATGGTCGCGACCTGCATGCCCAGGCAGATGCCCAGGTACGGGATGCCGTGCTCGCGCGCGTACTGGGCGGTCAGGATCTTGCCTTCGACGCCGCGCTTGCCGAAGCCACCGGGCACGAGCACCGCATCGAAGCGCTCGAGCTGGCCGATGTTGTCGGCGCTCAGCGTTTCGGAGTCGACGTATTCGATCCTGACCCGCGCGTGGTTGTGGATGCCGGCGTGGCGCAGCGCCTCGTTGAGCGACTTGTACGAGTCCGACAGGTCGGTGTACTTGCCGCACATCGCGATCTTCACCGTCGTCTGCGGGTGCTCGACCTCGTGCACCAGGGTGTCCCAGCGCCTGAGGTCGGCGGGCCGCGTGAGCAGCTGCAGCTTCATGCAGATCAGCTCGTCCAGCCCCTGCTCGTGGAGCAGGCGCGGCACCTTGTAGATGGTGTCGACGTCCCACATGCTGATCACGCCGTGCAGCGGCACGTTGGTGAACAGGCTGATCTTCTCGCGCTCCTCGTCGGGGATCGGGCGGTCGGCGCGGCACAGCAGCACGTCGGGCTGGATGCCGATCTCGCGCAGCTTCTGCACCGTGTGCTGGGTCGGCTTGGTCTTCAGTTCGCCGGCGGCGGCGATCCAGGGCACGTAGGTCAGGTGGACGAAGGCGCAGTGCGCCGGGCCCAGCCGCAGGCTCATCTGGCGCACCGCTTCCAGAAAGGGCAGCGACTCGATGTCGCCGACGGTGCCGCCGATCTCGACGATGGCCACGTCCAGCGCGTCGCTGGCGCCGCGCTTGACGAACTCCTGGATCTCGTTGGTGACGTGCGGGATCACCTGCACGGTCTTGCCGAGGTAGTCGCCGCGGCGCTCCTTCTCGAGCACGCTCTTGTAGATCTGGCCGGTGGTGAAGTTGTTGCTGCGCTTCATCCGCGTCGTGATGAAGCGCTCGTAGTGGCCGAGGTCGAGGTCGGTCTCGGCGCCGTCGTCGGTGACGAAGACCTCGCCGTGCTGGAACGGGCTCATCGTGCCCGGGTCGACGTTGAGGTAGGGGTCGAGCTTGATCAGGGTGACCTTGAGCCCGCGCGACTCGAGGATGGCCGCCAGCGATGCTGCCGCGATGCCCTTCCCGAGGGAGGACACCACGCCGCCGGTCACGAAGACGAACTTGGTCATTTCATGCAGCACCCGTGTCACCGACGAATGCTGTGGTGGTAAAGGGTGATTATATCGACCGGGGTGCGGCGGCCGAGGCGGCGCGCGGGCGCCGCGCGGCGGTCGCCGCCGGTCGCGCGTGCCGGCGTTTGGGCACCCCGCTGCGGCGTTCCGTCGCCCGCCGCTGGCGCCGCGGCGGCGGCGCGACGACAGTCACCCCATCGCAACCCGCCCCGCAGTCCGGGGCCCCAACCGGGAGACCGTCATGTCGCAAAGCCTCGCCACCCGCCTGACCTCCGCCGCGCTGTCCGTCGTGCTGACCCTGGCCGGCCTGGGCGTGATCGCCCGCCTGGCGCAGGTCGACGACGCGCCGCTGCAGTGGGCCGCCGCCGCCCAGGCGCACGCCGCGTCGCGGGCCTGAGCCATGCGTTTCCTGCTCGTCCTCGTCGGCTTCTGGCTGCTCGTCGTGCTGTGCTGGCCGGTGGCGCTGCTGGCGCTGGTGCTGGCACCGCTGGTCTGGCTGATCACGCTGCCGCTGCAACTCGTCGGCATCGCCTTCGCCGCCGTCTTCGCGCTGATCGGCGCGCTGCTGATGCTGCCGGCGCGGCTGCTCGGGGCGCGTTGAGCCCCGCGACCGCGCCGGCGCGGCTGGCTTATCTCAAGGTGTAGCCGCGCGCATCCATGCAGGCGGCGATGGCGCGCATCATGACGCTGGAATCCGCGAGCGCGCCCGGCACCGTGGTCGACCAGCGGTTGCAGTCCTGGCGGTCGCTCTCGGTCTGCGCCGGACTCTGGCCGTTGCGCGGGTAGATCACCGGCGCCGGCGCCGAAGAGGGTGCCACGGACGGCGCGGCCTGCACGACCGCCGGCTGCTGGACCACGGTCACCGGCGGCGGGCTCTGGACGACGACGTAGCCGTTGTTGTACGGCCCCCAGTAGTTGTCCCAGTAGGCGGCGGTCAGGCCCAGCCCGAGCCCGATGCCCAGGCCCCAGGCCGGACCCCAGCCCCAGCCGCCGCCACCGCGATGGAAATGCCCGCGGTCGCCATAGTCGCCGTGACCGCCGTGACCGCCTCCCCAGTGGCGCTGGGCGTGGGCGGGAATTGCGATGCAGACCAGTCCGGCCGAAAGCAGGGCGGCGACGATGCGGGTGGGGACTCTCACGGCGGATCTCCTCGGGCGGGGGACATGGCCCCGCGGCGCCACTGTAGACCCATTCCTGGCGCCAAGGTTGCATGGCACCGGTGCGGCCGCACGTGTTTCGATCTACTTTACCCCCGGCAAAACGCGCGTTTCATCGTGTCGCCGGGTGACGCCGCAGGCGCCGGCGTCAGCTGCGCAGATGGCAGGCCACGCGGTGCCCCGGCGCCACTTCGCGCAACTCGGGCCGCCGGTGGCGGCAGTCGCCGGCGTTGGCGATCGGGCAGCGGGTGTGGAAGTGGCAGCCGGTGGGCGGATGGATCGGGCTCGGCACGTCGCCGGCCAGCGGCAGGCGCTCGCGCTTGACCTGCGGGTCGGGTATCGGCACCGCCGACAGCAGCGCCTCGGTGTAGGGGTGGCGCGGCCGCGCGTAGAGCTCGCGCGCCGGCGCGATCTCGACGATGCGGCCCAGGTACATCACCGCCACGCGGTCGCTGATGTGCTCGACCACCGAGAGGTCGTGGGCGATGAAGATGTAGGCCAGCCCGAAGCGGTCCTGCAGGTCCTCGAGCAGGTTGACGACCTGGGCCTGGATCGAGACGTCGAGCGCCGACACCGCCTCGTCGCAGACCAGCAGCCGGGGTTCGACCGCGAGCGCGCGCGCGATGCCGATGCGCTGGCGCTGGCCGCCGGAGAATTCATGCGGGAAGCGGCCCAGGTGGTCGGCCGAGAGCCCGACGATCTCGAGCAGCTCGACGATGCGGTCGCGCCAGGCGCGCGCGTCGGGCGCCAGGCGGTGGATGGTCAGCGCCTCGCCGACGATCTCGCCCACCGTCATCCGCGGGTCCAGGCTCGCGTACGGGTCCTGGAACACGATCTGCATCTGCCGCGCCAGCGCGCGCAGGCCCGCGCGGTCGGCGCCGGTGACCGAGGTGCCGTCGAACACGACCTCGCCCGCGGTGGGTTCGATCAGCCGCAGGATGCAGCGCCCGGTGGTGCTCTTGCCGCAGCCCGACTCGCCGACCAGGCCCAGCGTCTGCCCGGCCTCGAGCTCGAACGAGACGCCGTCGACGGCGTGCACGCGCTCGACCTCGCGGCCCAGCCAGCCGCCCTTGATCGGGAATTGCTTGACGAGGTCGGTGACCTTGAGCAGCGGACCGGTCATGGGATGATCCTTCGCACTGCGTGCTCCGGTATGAGCGCTTGGGAGCGGCCCGGCGCGCTCAAGGCAATTGCTCCAGGATGCACGCCACCTTGTGGCCCGGCGCGACCTCGCGCAGCGGCGGCGTCGCCGCGGTGCACGCGGGCGTGGCGTGGCGGCAGCGCGGCGCGAAGCGGCAGCCCGGTGCCGGCGCGATCAGCCGCGGCACCGTGCCGGCAATGGCCTCGAGCCGCTGCTTGCGGCCCGCCGCGACGTCGATGCGCGGGATCGAGCGGATCAGTCCCTGCGTGTACGGGTGGCGCGGCCGCGCGAACAGCGACTCGACGTCGGCTTCCTCGACCACCTGGCCGGCGTACATCACGACCACGCGCTGCGCGGTCTCGGCGACGACGCCCATCGCGTGCGTGATCAGCAGCACCGCCATCCCGAGGCGGGCCTTGAGCTCGGCCAGCAGGTCGAGGATCTGGGCCTGGATGGTGACGTCGAGCGCGGTCGTCGGCTCGTCGGCGATCAGCAGCTTGGGGTTGCAGGCCAGCGCGAT
>JAGWTP010000015.1 GCA_028868895.1 Burkholderiales bacterium | reverse complement strand
TGCCTTCGCGCATCGGCCGGGTCGCCGCGAAACCGTCGGAGAGCTCCGCGGTGGCGGTGTCGGGCGGGCGGCCTGCGCGGCGCAGTCGGTCGAGCTCGTCGTAGGCCGCGCGCAGGCGCTCCTCGGCGCGCGCGGTTGCCGCACGGGGCTCGTCGGCAACCACGGCGAGCTGGCGCTTGAACGAATTGCGCGCCTGCTCGAGTTCGGTCTGGGCGCGCACCTGGGCGGCACGCAGCTGGTCGGTCGTGGCCGCGTAGCGCTGGTGCAGTTCTTCGACGGCACGGCGCAACCGCGCATCGAAGTGCTTGCGCGCCAGGCGCATCGCGAACCAGCCCCCCGCCGCCACGCCGAAGGCCAGCGCCACGGCGAGCAACACCCACCATTCGTTTGTTCTCATGTTCTTGTTCCCTGTGCAACCGGTCCGGGCGCGTGCGCGAAAGACTCGGACCGCAGCGTACCAAGATGTCGACCGTGGCAGCGCTCGACCTGAGCCGAGCGCACCAATGCCGCGGCCGCACGCGTGCAAACCACACGCGAAGGTGGGTTGCATGCCGCAGCGGCCGGTACGGCCCGGGCCCGCCGCGGCGATGTAGACCACGCCGTGCACCGAACGCCGGCGCGTCGTCGCCGCGGCGGGTCAGCGCATCGCCAGCGCCACCTTGGCGCGCGGCGCCGGGAAGTGCCCTTCGATCTCGGCGCGATCGGCTTCGCTCAGACGCAGGTCGACCGCCGCCAGATTCTCACGCAGGTGGGCCTCGCGCACCGCCTTCGGGATCACCATCACGCCCGCCTGCGCCATCAGCCACGCCAGCGCCACCTGTGACGGCGTCGCGCCGTGCCGGCGCGCCACGCTGTGCAGCACGGGTGAGCCCGCGAGTCCGCCCTGATCGAGGGGGCAGTAGGCCATCAGCGGCATCGAGTGCGCGCGCTGCCACGGCAGCAGGTCGAACTCGGCGCCGCGCGCGCTCGGCGAGTGGTACACCTGGTTGGCGGCGCAGCGCTCGCCGCCCGGCAGCGCGCGCAGTGTCTGCAGCTCGGCGGTGTCGAAGTTGCTCACCCCCCAGTACCGGATGCGGCCTTGCGCGTGCAGCGCTTCGAAGCCGGACACGGTGTCGCGCAGCGGATGAGGCCGCGGGCCAGTGCAGCAGGTACAGGTCGATGTGGTCGAGCGCAAGCCGCCTCAGGCTGCGCTCGCCGGCGGCGGCGATGCCGGTGCGGCCGGCGTTTTGAGGGCAGACCTTGCCGACGACGAAGAGCTGTTCGCGCCCGACCGCGCCGGACCGCAGCGCCTGCGCGAGCGCGCCGCCGCCGACCTCGTCGGCACCGCCTTCGCCGTACATCTCGGCGGTGTCGAGCACGCGGTAGCCGATCTCGATGGCCAGGCGCACCGCCGCGACCTCGGCGCTGCGGCGGGGGGCCGATTCGCCGAGGCGGCAGGTGCCCAGGCCGAGGGCGGGCAGCGGGGTTCCATCGGACAGCGTGACGGTGTTCATGGCTCGGCTCCAGACGCGATACTCCATGGTCGGCGCGCAGGGCTGCCGCGCCCGCACCGACACCTGGAGACCCCGCCATGACCAACACCTTCGTCGTCGAGAAACGGGCGCTGACGCGCACCCATTGGATCCGCACCGAACCCGGGCCGCTCGCCGAGGGTGAGGTGCGCATGGCCATCGATGCGTTCGCGCTCACCTCCAACAACATCACCTACGCGGCGTTCGGCGAGACGATGAACTACTGGAGCTTCTTCCCGACGGGCGACACCGCGACCGGCTGCATCCCGGTGTGGGGCTTCGCGAACGTGGTCGAGTCGCGCTGTGCGGGCCTGGCGGTGGGCGAGCGCTTCTACGGCTACTTGCCGATGGCCAGCGAGGTGGTATTGCAACCCGTGCGCGTGAACGACACGGGGTTTTCCGACGGCGCAGAGCACCGGCGCGAGTTGCACGCGGTCTACAACCAGTACGTGCGTTGCAGCACCGACCCCGGCCATGCACCCGCGCGCGAAGCCGAACAGGCGCTGCTGCGGCCGTTGTTCACCACCTCGTTCCTGATCGACGACTTTCTTGCCGACAACGCCTACTTCGGAGCGCACACGCTGGTGCTGTCGAGCGCGTCAAGCAAGACCGCGTACGGCACCGCGTTCTGCCTCGCGCGCCGGCACCGCGACGCGGCGGGCGGCGGCGCGCCTGCCGTGAGGGTCGTCGGCCTGACCTCGCCGGGCAATATCGCGTTCACGCAAGGACTGGGGTGCTACGACGCGGTACTGACCTACGACGAGGTCACCCGGCTGAGCACCGAATCGCCCAGCGTGTATGTCGATTTCAGCGGCAGTGTCGAGGTGCGCGCGAACGTCCACCGGCACCTGGGCCACCGGCTCGCGTACAGCGGCTCGGTTGGCGGCACGCACTGGGCGGCGCTGGGCGGCGCTGGGTGGCGGCAAGGGGCTGCCGGGGCCGCGGCCGGTGCTGTTCTTCGCGCCGGCGCAGATCAAGAAGCGCAACGCCGACTGGACCCCGGCGGTACTGCAGCAGCGCATCGCCGAGGCATGGACGGCGTTCTTGCAGCCGGTCACCGACCCGCAACACCCGTGGCTGCGGGTGGTGCGTGGCCGCGGCGCGGCGGCGGTCGAGGCGACCTATGCGGCGCTGCTGGCCGGCACCGTCAACCCTTCGCAAGGGCACGTGCTCGCGGTGTAAGGGCTCGTGAGGAAACGACTCCGACCGTTGGCCGGCGGAGCGGGATCCGATGGTGAGCATCCGCCGGCAAGGCCGCGGCGCCGCCCTTGGTCGTCAGGCGCCCCGCCACCTGTCAAAGACCGTCTGCGCTGCCGGGGTGCCCTGCCGGCCCGGGACCGCGACTTCAGAACCGCCGATCGGCAGCTTCTGCGGCGCGTCGAAGACCTGGTGTCAGGTTACCGCAGGCACTTATTGACGGACTGTGCGGCGACCCGGTGCAACGCCGGGCTACTGCCCCTCGCCGAACTTGTCGTTGATCAGCGCGATGATGGCTTCGGCGGCGGTCTTCTCGTCGTCGCCCTCGACCTCCAGCTCGACGAGGCTGCCGATCCCCGCCGCCAACATCATGACGCCCATGATGCTCTTGGCGTTGACGCGGCGCTCGTTGCGCGTCATAAAGACATCGCTGTGGAAGGTGCCGGCCAACTTGGTCAGTTTTGCCGAGGCACGGGCGTGCAGGCCCAGCTTATTGCTGATGATGACTTGGGTCTTGATCATGTCCGCCCGGCTTGAGTGTCTGGTTCTGCGGTTTCGAGGTCGCCACCTGCATCACGCCCTGCGTGGCGCCGGCCATCGCGCGCATCACAACCGCTTCGAGCGGCTCGGTTGCATAGCAAAGCGCACGCCACAACATCGGCACGTTGACGCCTGCAATCACCCGGACCTGCGCACCGTCGCCCAGCCGCTGGGCCACGTTGCAGGGCGTGGCACCGAAAACGTCGGTGAAGATCAGTGCGTCGGGGGACCGGACACGCGCCAGCATTTCGCGGGCCCGTGTCTCCACCTCGTCCAACGGCATGTTGGGCGGCACGTCGAGCGCTTCAAGCAACCGCGCGCAATCGGGAAACGTGTGCTCCGCCACCGCCTTGAGCGATGACGCCAGCGGCGCGTGGGCAATGATCATCAGACCGGGCATGAGGGCGGATTATCGGCAGTTCGGTCAAACGGTGACAGACGTCGGCCAGCGGCATGTTCGTGCGCCGGCACATCCGCACATCGCAGGCCCCAGCCGTCGATCTACCCACAACGCACAGCGGCGCCACCGCGCCGACCCGGCTCCACCCGTACACGAAGCACGAAGCGCTGAATCGGCCGCACCGCTCATGTCGGAAACTTCAGCCCGCCCAGGAACGTGTCGGTCGCCCGCCGCGCCGGTTTCGCCCCGAACACCGTCGCCTGATAAACGTGCAAACCGTGGGTAAAGAACGCGGCGTGCTCTTGCACGGCCGCGCCGTTGGGCAGGCGGCCGGCGAACGTCAGGCGCGCCGCCTGATCGTTGGCGCTCATCCCCTTGATCAGCAGGGGCGCAACCTCGACGGCGGCGCCCTGCAGGTTCGCCACGGCGCTGGCACGCAGTTCGGCCAGCGTCGCTGTGATGCGACCCGGGTCCACCACCGTGACAAAGCCCAGCGCGTAGGTGGCGCCATCGGCGGTGCAGGCCAGCACCGTCATCGGCACCTTCGCGCCCGCCAGCGTGACCGGACGCGTCTGGCGCTCCGGACGGCACGGGAACGTCGCGATCAGCCCGCTGCCTTCGGGCACGAATTCACGCCAATCGAGTGCGGGTGAGCAGGCGACGGCGCTCCACGCGGCGAGCGCGGCGATCCAGGTGTTCGGCCTCTTCATCACGCAATTATCCGGGGCCTGATTTCGACGAGCCTGCTTCACAATGACCGCTATGGTGACCACCGCAAGCTCCCCGGCAACACTGCCACTGTCCGGCGTACGCGTGATCGACCTGTCGCGCGTACTCGCCGGCCCCTGGTGCACCCAGACCTTGGCCGATCTCGGCGCCGACGTGATCAAGGTCGAGCGCCCCTCCAAAGACGGCGGCGCCGGAGGCGACGACACCCGCGGCTGGGGTCCGCCGTTCCTGAAAGACCGCGATGGCGCCGACACCGGCGAGGCCGCGTACTACCTCGGCACCAACCGCAACAAGCGCTCGATCACCGTCGACATCGCGCACGCTGAAGGCCAGTCACTGATCCGCAGGCTGGCGCTGCAAGGCGACGTGTTCGTCGAGAACTACAAGGTCGGCGACATGGCCCGCTACGGCCTGGACTTCGCGAGCCTGCAGGCCATCAACCCGCGGCTCGTGTACTGCTCGATCACCGGGTTCGGCCAGACCGGCCCGTATCGCGACCGCGCCGGCTACGACTATGCGATCCAGGGCATGGGCGGGTTGATGAGCGTCACCGGTCCGGCACGCGCCGAGATCGCCGACGACGCCAGCGGTGGCGGCCCGCAAAAGGTCGGCGTCGCGGTGGCCGACCTGTTCACCGGCATGTATGCGGCCACGGCCATCCTGGCGGCGCTGCGGCATCGTGATCTCACCGGCCAAGGCCAGGCCATCGACATGGCGCTGCTCGACACCCAGGTCGCGATGCTCGCCAACCTGGGCGCCAACTACCTCGTCAGCGGTGCGGTACCGCAGCGCATGGGCAACGCGCACCAGAACATCGTGCCGTACCAGGTGTTCGAGGTTGCCGACGGGCACCTGATCGTGGCGGTTGGCAACGACAGCCAGTTCGCGAAATTCTGCGACGTGGCCGGTCGGGCCGATATCGCCCAAGACCCACGCTTCATCCGCAATGCCGACCGCGTGCGCCATCGCAGCACGCTGGTTCCGATGCTGGCCGCGCTGATGAAGCAGCGCAGCCGCGGCGACTGGCTCGTGTCGCTCGAAGCGGCCAAGGTTCCTTGCGGCCCGATCAACGATCTCGCCGAGGTGTTCGCCGACCCGCAGGTGCTCGAGCGCGCGATGACGGTGCAGATGCCGCACCCGCTCGCCGGCAGCGTGCGCCTGGTCGCGAGCCCGATGAAGTTTTCGGCCACGCCGGTGCAATACCAGCGTCCACCACCGCTGCTGGGCGAGCACACCGACGAGGTCTTGCTCGAACTCGGCCTGACTGACGCCGAGATCACCGCGCTGCGCGGCGCGCGGGCGATCTGACGTCGCGCGTCCGGCACTATGGGAGGCACCCGATGGCTGATTTCGTACTCGTTCATGGCGCCTGGCACGGCGCGTGGTGCTGGCGCAAGATCGTGCCGCCGCTGTGGGCCGCCGGCCACCGCGTCTTCGCGGTCACGCTCACCGGTGTGGGCGACCGCGCCCACCTGCTGTCCAAGGCAGTCACGCTGGACACGCACATTGCCGACGTCGTGGCCGTGATCGAAACCGAGGAGTTGCTCGACCCGATCGTCGTCGGCCACAGCTACGGCGGCGTGGTGATCACCGGTGTGGCGGATCGGCTCGCCGCGCGGCTGCGCCATCTCGTCTACCTCGATGCCGTGGTCCTGCACCCAGGCGAGAGTTGGTCGAGCGCCCACCCGGTGGAGGTCCAGGCGGCGCGCCGCCAGGCCATCGCCGAGCACGGCGTGCTGCCGGCGCCCGACCCAGCGCTGTTCGGGCTGAGTGGCGCCGACCGCGCCTGGGTTGCGCGCCGCCAGACACCGCACCCCGGCAGCGTCTACGACAGCCCACTGAATTTTGATCCACAGCGCCTGCAGGGGTTGCCGCGCACGTTCATCGATTGCACCTCGCCCGCGCTGGCGACGATTGCCGCGGCGCGCGAACGCGTGCGTCACGAGCCGGGCTGGAACGTGCTCGAAATCGCCACCGGCCACGACGCGATGATTTCGGCACCGCAGGAATTGGTGGAGATTCTTTCCAACCTCGCCTGAGCGCATGCCTGCCACCCGCGACGTGGCCGGACACGCCCTATCGGCCACGCCTCGACCCGGCGGTGCCAAGCGTGACTTTTTCACTCCCCGGCTCCGGGGAAAAATTGCCCCCGGCACTGGCGTGCCGCGTCACCGGGGCCGACACTCGGCTTCCTGATCCAACGCGAACTGCCCGGCTCGGCTGCCTGCATCCGGCCCGTTGCGAACGTGTGGTCGACGCAATACAGCCGCCACCAGCCGACTCCGACCGGCCAACGCGCGCCTGCACCAGAAAGAAGAGAGCATGGACATGTCTGACCTGGACCGCGGCACGGCCTCGCAGGAACTTGCCGGCTCGCTGCCCGGCGACACCGATCGCCTGCACGCGCTGGTATCTCAAATGGGGGTCGAGATCGCGGCCCCGCTCACCGCGGCCTTGGAGCGCATCAACGCGCTGACCAGCACCGGCCGCATCGATCGGGGCAGCCTGCGCGCCTTGCGCGACGAGGTCGAATCGGCGCGCCAGGCCGGCATGATCGGCCAGCAACTCACCCGGTTCGCCTGCGGGCGGCTGCGTCAGTCGCACGAGCGGCTTCAGCTTGCCGACGTGATGCACGGCGTGCTCACCCATCGCGCGCGCGCGACCCAGGCGCGCGGCATCCACCTTAAGCCGTCGCTGCAGCCGGCCGAAGTGGTCGTGGACGCTTCGCTGCTGTTCAGCCTGCTCAACACGACGCTCGACTGGGCGCTCGCGAACGCGCATTCGCAAATCGATTTCGCGGTCGACATCAAGGCCTGGCCGACGCACGCGCGCCTGACCTGCCGCTTCGCGCACCGCCCGTTCGACGATCTCGCCGAGAACCCGAACCTCGCCACGCGCAGCGGGCTCGATTCGCTTACCTGGCGCCTGCTGGAACAAACCGCATGGACGATGGGGCTGCTGGTATCGCGCCAGGACGAGTCGCACCGGACCGTCTTGACACTGGAATTCCCGCGCACCGCGAACCAGGCGATCGAAGGCGTGAGCGCCATCGAAATCGACGAGGGTTTCTCGCCCTCGAGCAACTCCCAGCCGCTGGCCGGCAGCCACGTGCTGGTCATCGCCTCGCGGCGCGAGGTGCGCCTGCAAGTGCGCGACGCGCTTCGCAACATGAGCCTGATCATCGACTTCGTCAACTCGGTCGAAGAGGCCGCTGGCTTCTGCCGCGAAGGACTTCCGCATGCAATCGTCATCGAATCGATCCAGAACGGCGACCGTTTCGCGCAGTTCCGCGCGGACATCACAGCGGAAGTACCGGGCTTCGTCTTCATCGAGATCATCGAGGAAGGCGCGACCTTCGAGATGTCGGGCTTCAGCGGCGCTTCGATGGCGCGGGTCGGACGCGAGGCGCTGGCGGGCTCGCTGCCTTCGGCGCTGATGTTCGAATTGTCCAAGGGGCTTTGACCGGCAGCACCCGTCAGCGCACCACCCCGACGCGCCTCACCGCAGCGCGCCGAACACCTTCTCGAGGATCGCGCTGCCGGTCGCGACCGGATCGCGGCGTATCTTGCGCTCCTCTTCGCCAATCATCAGGTACAGGCCGTCGAGCGTCTTGCCGGTCACGTACTGCTGGAGGTTGGCGTCGTCCTTGCCGAGCAAGCCAAGCGCGGCGGCCTTGCCCGCCACGGCGTTGTACTTGTCGGCCAGTGCGACCTTCTCGGTCGCCTGGGTCACGATCGGCAGGAACGTCCGGGCCAGCGGCGCACGCGTCTTGGCGGCAAAGAACTGCGTCACGGAGTCGTCGCCACCGGCCAGGATCTGCCGGGCGTCGTCGACGCTCATCGCCTTCACGGCATTCACGAGCAGCGACCTGGCCTGCGGCACCGCTGCCTCCGCGGCGCGGTTCATCGCCGTCACGAGGTCGTCGATGCGTTGCTGCTGGCCGGTCAACCTGAGCAGCGGCGCGACGTCGTTCAGGAAGCCCGGCAACGGAATGCGCACTTTCGGGTTGTCCAGGAAGCCGCCGCGCCGGCCCAGCAGGTCGACCGCCACCCCCGCGCCCCGTTCGAGGGCGGCCCGCACGCCGAGCGCGGCGTCGCTCTCGGTGATGCCGGCGGCGCGCGCCACCGGCGAGGCCAACAGACCCCACAGACCCCCCACAGCGAACACGACTGACGTAAAATTTCGACGCTGCATGTTGAAGGATCCCCCGTGAAAACCACCCGCTACGTTGCCGCTGCCATTGTCGCTCTCGCCGTCGGCGTGGGCGGCTACCTGATGTACGCGTCGATCGGCGGCGGCGCCCTGGCACCGAACGTCGCCTACACGCTGCTCGACGGCACGAAATCGACCACCGGGCAATTGCGCGGCAAGGTCGTGCTGATCAACTTCTGGGCCACCAGTTGCACGACCTGCGTGCACGAGATGCCGCAGATCGTCGCCACCTACGACCAATTCAAGGCGCGCGGCTTCGAGACCCTCGCCGTGGCGATGAGCTACGACCAACCGGCCTATGTGGCCAATTTCGCGCAGACACGCAAGCTGCCGTTCAGCGTCGCGTTCGACACCACCGGCGCGATCGCCAACAGCTTCGGCAACGTGCAGCTCACGCCCACCAGCGTGCTGATCAACAAGCGTGGCGAGATCGTCAAGCGCTATGTCGGCGAGCCCGACTTCGTCGCGCTGCACCAGCTGGTCGAGAAGCTGCTGGCCCAGACCTGATCCGGCCGACGCGCCGATGGCGCGCACCAGCGCCGCAACGCCACGCTCACCGGTTGCCGGCGGACGAATCCGACGCAACCCCCGCGGCGGCGGCCTGCTTGTCGGCGTGGTAGCTCGAGCGCACCATCGCGCCGACCGCAGCGTGCGTGAAACCCATCGACGCGGCCTCGCGCTCGAACATCTTGAACGTGTCGGGGTGCACATAGCGCCGCACCGGCAGGTGGTGGCCGCTGGGCGCAAGGTACTGGCCGATCGTGAGCATCTCGATCCCGTGCTCGCGCATGTCGCGCATCACCTGCAGGATCTCTTCGTCGGTCTCGCCCAGCCCGACCATCAACCCGCTCTTGGTCGGCACCTGCGGCGCGAACTCCTTGAAGCGCCGCAGCAGGTTCAGCGAGTACGCATAGTCGGAGCCCGGGCGCGCCTCCTTGTACAGGCGCGGCGCGGTCTCCAGGTTGTGGTTCATCACGTCGGGCGGCGCGGCCTTCAGGATCTCGAGCGCGCGGTCCATGCGGCCGCGGAAGTCGGGCGTCAGGATCTCGATGCGCGTGCGCGGCGAGAGTTCGCGGGTCTTGCGGATGCACTCGACGAAATGGGCGGCGCCGCCATCGCGCAGGTCATCGCGGTCGACGCTGGTGATGACGACGTAGGCGAGCTTGAGCGCGGCGATGGTCTGGGCCAGATTCGTCGGCTCGTCCACGTCAAGAGGGTCGGGCCGGCCGTGGCCGACGTCGCAGAACGGACAGCGGCGGGTGCACTTGTCGCCCATGATCATGAACGTGGCGGTGCCGTTGCCGAAGCACTCACCGATGTTCGGGCAGGAGGCCTCCTCGCACACGGTGTTCAGCTTGTTCTCGCGCAAGATGCGCTTGATCTCGTAGAAGCGCGTGCTCGGCGAGCCCGCCTTGACGCGGATCCAGTCGGGCTTCTTCAGCGTTTGCGCGGGCACGATCTTGATCGGGATGCGCGCGGTCTTGGCCTGCGACTTCTGCTTGGCGGTCGCGTCGTAGCCGCCGGCGGGTGCGGGATCGAAGGTCAGGTTGGTCGTGCTCATGGGGGCTTTCCGGGGCGAGGCCCTGTGTCGATCACGGGCTGAGGTAGGCCGCGAGCTTGGCGCCGAGTACCTCGGCCACCTCGGCGCACGACACCCGAACCCCGATTGTAGAAAGGTCTGTCGTGCGCAGGCCCTCGTACCCGCACGGGTTGATGCCGGCGAAGGGTCGCAGGTCCATCGCCACGTTCAGCGCGACACCGTGGTAAGTGCAATGGCGACTGACCTTGATGCCCAGCGCCGCAATCTTGCCCAGGCCGGCAAACGGATCACGGTGCGGGCCGGTGAGCGCGGCGTGCCCGAATGGATCGGCCAGGTTCACGTAGATGCCGGGCGCGCCGGTCACGCGGTGGCCCGTGACACCGAAACACTCCAGCGTCTTGAGCACCGCCTGCTCGACCCGATAGACGAATTCCTTGACGTAGATGCGCTGGCGCTGCAGGTCCACCAGCGGGTAGGCCACCACCTGCCCCGGCCCGTGGTAGGTGACCTGGCCGCCGCGATTGGTCTGCACCACCGCGATGCCGCCAGCGTCGCGCACATGTTCGGCCTTGCCCGCCAGGCCCTGGGTGTAGACCGGCGGATGCTCGCAGAGCCAGATTTCGTCGGGCGTGTCGGGTGTGCGGGCTTCGGTGTAGCTGCGCATCGCCTCGACCGTGGGGACGTAGTCGACCCGGCCGAGCCAGCGCAGCCGCGCCGGCACCGACGCCGAAGCGGTCGCGCTCTCGATCACAGCACCATCTTCACCATCGGGTGCGTGCTCAGCGTTCGGTACAGCTCGTCGAGCTGCGCGCGGCTGGTGGCGGTGATGGTGAGGGTCACGCCGAGGTACTTGTCGCCCTTGCTCGGCCGAAGTTCGACGGTGGCAGCGTCGAAGGTGGCGTCGAATTGCTTCGCGATACCGGTGATGGCATGCACGAAACCGTCGGCGTTCAGGCCCATCACCTTGATGGGGAATCGCGACGGATAGTCGATCAGCGACTGATCGGGCGGGATGTCTTGCATCGCGGGCTTGTGGTTCATGCGTTGGCAGTTGGAGGCGACTTCGTGCGCCGCAAGACTTGGGCGCCGGGCGTTCAGATCGACTGCGTGAGCTTGGCGCGCTGGTAGGCCTCGAACAGCCGCGCGTAGACCGGGCCGGGCTTGCCGCGCAGTGCCCCGTGCCCGACCGGCTGGCCGTCGAGCGCGGTCACCGGCAGAACCTCCTTGGTGGCCGAGCTGAGCAGCAGCTCGTCGGCCGAGAACACATCGGCCTCGGCGATCGGGCGCAGGTTGTAGGCGATGCCGACCTCTTCGCACAGCTCGCGGATCAGGTCGTAGCGGATGCCTTCGAGCACGTGCTCGCTCTTCGGTGGCCCGAGCACCGCGCCCTCGTGCACGACCCACACATTGCTGGCCGCCGCTTCGGTGAGGTGGCCGTCGCGGAACATGATGGTTTCGGTGGCACCGCGGTCGGCCGACATCTGCCGCGCCAGCACGTTGCCGAGCAGCGAGATGCTCTTGATGTCGCCGCGTTCCCAGCGGAAGTCGCGCGCCGTCACGCAGGCCACGCCGGCGTGGCGCTGCTCGGGCGTGGCCGGCTTCATCACGCTGCACATCATGAACACCGTGGGCCGCACGTCGGCCGGCATCACGTGGTCGCGCAGCGCCACACCGCGGGTGATCTGGATGTAGACCAGCTGGTCGGCTGCCCCGCTTTGCGCCATCAGCGCCGCGATCAGCTTGCGGCAGCGCTCCAGCCACTGTTCGCGGCTGTGCGGGTTGGCGATGCGCAGCTTGGCCAGGCTGCGGTCCAGGCGCGCCAGATGCTCGTCGAAGCGGAACAGCTTGCCGGCGTAGGCCGGCACGACCTCGTAGATGCCGTCACCGAAGATGAAGCCGCGGTCCAGCACCGACACCTTGGCGTCGCGCAGCGAGCTGTATTCGCCGTTGAGGTAGCACAGGGTGTCGGGAAGGGTCTGCATGGCGGGCCTCGAAACGTGATGGCGAAGACTACTTGATCCACAGCCGCAGGGCATCCCACGCGCGCCCGAAGATGCCGGCCTGCTCGACCGTTTCGAGCACCACCAGCGGCACGTCGACCACCGGCGCGCCCGACGCGGTCGTGACCTTGATCGTGCCCACGCGCTGGCCCTTCACGAGCGGCGCCACCAGCGGGTCGGTGCGCTCGATCTTGGTCTTCAGGTCGCCGCCTTCGCCCTTGGGCACGCTGACGAACAGGCCACCGGCCGCGCCGAGCTTGACTTCGGGCGACTTACCCTTCCAGACCGGCGGGGTGACGATCGGCTTGCCGTCGCTGAACAGGCGCATCGTGTCGAAGGCCTGGAAGCCCCAGTTCAGCAGCATCTGGCTCTCGTTGGCCCGCGCCTGCGCCGACGTGGTGTGCAGCACCACCGTCAGGATGCGGCGCTTGCCCGGGCCCTTGCCATCGGCGCCGAGGTTCGGGAATTCGCGCTGCGCGGTGGCGATCAGGCAGTAGCCGGCGGCCTCGGTGTAGCCGGTCTTCAGCCCGTCGACGGTCGGATCGCGGCGCAGCAGCAGGTTGCGGTTGGGCTGGTTGATGTTGTTGTACTTGTATTCCTTGATCGAGTAGTAGGCGAAGAACTCGGGATAGTCGCGGATGATGTGCGTGGCGATCACCGCCAGGTCGCGCGCCGTGCTCTTGTGGCCAGCCTCGGTCAGGCCGGTAACGTTCTTGAACGTCGTGTTCTTCAGACCGAAGGCCTGCGCCTGGCGGTTCATCATCACGACGAACTGGTCGACCGTGCCGCCCACCGCCTCGGCCAGCGCCACGGCGGCGTCGTTGCCCGACTGCACGATCTCGCCGTGCAGCAGCTCGTCGACGGTCGGCGTCATAGTGGTGTCGATGAACATCAGCGAGCCGCCGGCCTTGCGCTCGTCCCAGGCACGCTTGGACACCGGGATCTTCTGATCGAGTGCGAGCTTGTGGTCGTGGATCGCCGTGAACACCACGTACAGGCTCATCAGCTTGGTCAGCGAGGCTGGATCGGCCGGTGCATCGGCGTCGCGCTCGGCCAGCGTCTGGTTGCTGGTCATGTCGTAGACGAGGTAGCTTCTGGCGGCAACCTCAGGAGGCTGCGGGGCCTGGGCAAAGGCATGGCCGGCGAGCGCGACCGAGAGAGCGACACAGTAACGAGCGAGTGAGAGCAGGCGTTTCATTGAGGTACCGGGAAAAGGAGAGTGGCGGGCGTCACCGCCCGGCGAGGCGGACCGACATGAGCGGGTGTGCGGCGGCGGATCGATCGAAGAAGGTCAGAGCGGCATGCGGGGCTGCAGTTCCTGAACGACCCAACTTTTCAACACCCCGAGCTGGCCGTGGAAGAAATGGCCGACGCCGGGGAACACGATGACCGGCAGCCCAAGCGGTCGGGCCCAGTCGAGCGTGGCGGTGAGTGGCACGACGTCGTCGGTCTCACCGTGGATCACGATCGTGTCGGCCGGCACGTTGGCCATGCGCTGGCGCTGCGTCGACGGCCCGACGAGCACCATGCGCCGCGGCTTCGCATCATCGGGCAAGCGCGCCGCGGCCTGTGACGCCACGTAGGCGCCGAACGAAAACCCGGCGAGCATGAACGGCTCGCCGGCGGCGCGGTGAGCGGCGATCACCGCGAGCGCGTCGTCGATCTCGCCCACGCCGTCGTCCCACGCGCCGGCCGATGCGCCGACGCCGCGGAAGTTGAAGCGCACGCTGCGCCAGCCCAGTTGCACGAAGGCGCGCGCCAGCGTCTGCACGACCTTGTTGTCCATCGTGCCGCCGTGTTGCGGGTGCGGGTGACAGACCACGGCCACGCCGCGCGCCTGCGCGGCGGGCAGGTCGATCGCGCATTCAATCGCCCCGGCCGCACCGGGGACCGTCTGGCGCAAGGTGCTCGCGTTCATGGGCAAGCCTCAGCGGCCGACATCCGGCGCCAGCCGCAGGCGTTCGACGACCTTGCCGCGCTTGAGGTGAGAGTCGACGATCTCGTCGATGTCGTGCTGGTCGACGTACGTGTACCAGACCGCCTCGGGGTACACCACGGCGACCGGCCCGCCGGCGCAGCGATCCAGGCAGCCCGACTTGTTGACGCGAACCCCGCCCGGCCCGGCCAGCCCTTCGCCCTTGACGCGCGACTTGCAGTGGTCGAACCCGGCCTGGGCGCCGTGCTGGGCACACGCGTTCTCGCCGTTGTCGCGCTGATTCAGGCAGAAGAAGATGTGGCGTTCGTAGTAAGACTGGTCGCTCATTGGGTGCTGTCAGCACAAAACACAGGCTGGCGCTCGTCGTAGTCGCTCGTCGGCGGATTTTAGGAGGCCGCGCGCTCGGCCGGCTCATCGCGCGCTCCCAGGCGCGCGAGCAGGTAGAGGATCGCTGCATAGGGCCACAGCCACCCGACCCAGCGTGCCGCGCCGTGAAAACGGATGAATCGCCCCTGCTCCCAGGCTTGCAGGCTCTGCGCGAAATACGGGTCGGACGGCGCCTGCGCGACGAAGGTCACGAGCGCGGTCAGCGCGATCAAGCCCAGGCCGGCGGCGGCGCGCCGCGGCAGCACGCTCAGCGCGCACGCCAGCACCATGCCGAAGCCGATCGCCGCGAGCGCCTGTGGCGTGCTCCAGGCCAGCAGGTGCTGCGGGCCGAAGTTCAACGCGGTCGACAAGGTCGTCGCCAGGCCGCCGAGCGCGGCGGCGCCCAATACCAGCACCAGTCGGCGCCAACCCGGCCGGGCGATCGAGAATGCCACCAGGCATGGCGCGATCAAGCCGAGCGCGATCAGCGCGAACTCGCCGCCGGGCGACAGCGCACTGCGCTCCAGCCCGGCGTGGGCCCAAGCCTCGAACCATGGCGACACCGGCGTTTCGGCCACCAGGTCGGCCACCGCGTGCTGCAGGCGCGCCAGCACCTGGCCTTGACCCAACACCACGGGCAACGGCACCAGCAGCCCCAGCGGCCACACCAGCAGCAGCGCAATGCCCCCGGCGCTGCGCCCGATGAACCAGCGGTCGCGCGTGGCCTGCCAGCGGCGCGCATCGCCGCGGCGATGCACCCACAGGCCGAGCGCCGCGCCGAGCAGCGTGCCCAGAGAATTCAAGGCCAGATCGAGATTGGTCGAAACGCGCTGTGGCAGGAAGTTCTGCGTGAACTCCATCGCGAACGACAGCGCGGTGCCGGCCGCGGCCGCCCGCCACAGCGCCGTCCTGGCGCGGACCCCGCCGCGCACGAGTGCACCGAAGATCAACGCGCCCAGCGGCGCGTAGCCGATCAGGTTGGAGGCCAGATCGAAGCCGGTCCACCATCGCGGCCACGGCAGCACCAGGAAGGCCAGCGGTGAAACCCCCGGCACGCGCCATGGCGTGAACGGGTACAGGCTCGCGTAGACGATCAGCGCCGCGTACAGCCAGGCCAGTGGCGCGGCAGAGCTGCGGTGGCGTGGCATCGGACCCGGCCGCGGTCAGAACGGCTTGACGACCACCAGCACCACGATCGCGGTGAACAACAGCACCGTCACCTCGTTGAAAACCCGGAACCAACGCTCGCTGCGCCGGTTGTCGAACTGCTCGAACCTGCGCAGCAGCGAGCGGCACGCGTAGTGGTAGCCAATTGCAAGCGCCACCAGCATCAGCTTCGTGTAGAACCAGCCGGCGGCATAGGCCGCGCGATTGCTCAACCACAACCACAAACCCAGGCCGATCGCGGGAATCATCAGGAGTGTGCTGAAGCGGTAGAGCTTGCGAGCCATCATCAGCAGTCGTTCGCGTTCCGCGTGGCTGTCCGGGCTCACCATCGCCAAATTGACGAAAATCCGGGGCAGATAGAACAGACCAGCGAACCAACTGGTGACGAACACGATGTGAAAGGCTTTGATCCAGAGCATCGGAGCATTATGGAGGTGGGGCCCCTGCCGGATGCCGCGCCTGCCGGCTCGGATGGCCGACACCACCGCGGCATCAGAGTGACTCCAAAGAAAAGCCCCGGCTTTGCTTCCGGGGCTTGAAATGCCTTCACGCTGTCATCACGGTCGGGCACCTGCTCAGGGAGGAAAAGCAGGGAACGAAGACCTTGCGGCTATCATTCAAAAACTACTTTAGCAGATGCCGTGCGCATTGCCAGAGTCGCGCGCGCCCTCGAAAACGCCTGGTTTCCAATGCGATTTTTTGTAAAGGGCCGCCGCGCCAGAACCTGCGCACCCAGCCCGGACGCAACCGATGCACAGCCCTGCCCCCTACCCCGCCAACCGCCCGCGCCGGCTGCGCCGTGACGCGTCCACCCGCGCCCTGGTGCGTGAGCACCGCCTGCACCCGAGCGACCTGATCCTGCCGGTGTTCGTGCTTGCCGGCCGAGGCGTCGTGCAAGACGTGGCCTCGATGCCCGGCGTGCAGCGGCTCACGCTCGACCGGTTGCTGCCGGTGGCCCAGGAGTGCGTGCAATTGGGTATCCCGGTGATGGCGTTGTTCCCGGTGGTCGAACCCGCACTCAAGACCCAGGACGGGCGCGAGGCGCTCAACCCCGAAGGGCTGATCCCCACCGTCGTGCGCGAACTGAAAGGGCGGTTTCCCGAACTCGGCCTGATGACCGACGTTGCGCTCGATCCGTATACCTCGCACGGGCAGGACGGCCTGCTCGACGCGAACGGCTACATCCTGAACGACGCGACCGTGGCGGTGCTGTGCGATCAGGCCCTGACCCAGGCCCACGCCGGTGTCGACATCGTTGCGCCGAGCGACATGATGGACGGGCGCATCGCGGCGATCCGCCAAGCGCTGGAAACCCAGGGCCACATCCACACCCGCATCATGGCCTACAGCGCCAAGTACGCGAGCGCGTTCTACGGCCCGTTCCGCGACGCGGTGGGCTCGGCCGGCAATCTGGGCAAGAGCGACAAGAAGACCTACCAGATGGACCCGGGCAACACCGACGAGGCGCTGCGCGAGGTGGCGCTCGACCTCGCCGAAGGCGCCGACATGGTGATGGTCAAGCCCGGCATGCCCTACCTCGACATCGTGCGGCGCGTGAAAGACGAGTTCCGCGTGCCGACCTTCGCCTACCAGGTCAGCGGCGAGTACGCGATGCTCAAGGCCGCGGCCAACAACGGCTGGCTCGACCACGACGGCGTGATGATGGAGAGCCTGCTCGCCTTCAAGCGCGCCGGCGCCGACGGTGTGCTGACCTACTTTGCTCTGGAAGCGGCACGCTTGCTCAGAGCCGGCTGATCCGGCGCGGCCGCCCATGCGCATTTTTCGCATCCAGGGTGACCAGCTCACCGAGCTCTCGGTGCTGCCCGACGCGGCCCCGACCACCGGCTACCTCTGGATCGGCATTGCGCGCGGCGAGTTCGAACACCATGTCGTCGCGCTGCAGGCGGGGCTGCAACGCTGGACCGGCGGCCCGCTGGTGGACCTGCATGTGTCCGACCTGCTGAACGACCAGCTGCCTTCGCATTTCGACTACACGTCGTGGTACGACCTGCTGGTGTTCCGGCGCCTGGTGGCGAGCGTCGAGCCGGCCCCGACGCGCCTGCCGGCACCCGCCGCCGCCACCGCGCTGGCGCAGATCGACACCAGCCCGGTCGGCTTCGCGGTGTTCGACCGCGTGCTGCTCACCGTGCACCCGGCCGATTGCCTGGTGCGCGAGTTCTTCGCCAACCGGTTGCAGCAGCAGGCGCCCGGCGCCGAAGCCCGCAGCGGCACGCGCATGCCGCCGAGCCCCGCCGACCTGGCGCTGCGCATGGTCAACCACATCGTCGACAGCTACCTCGAACTGCGCCGGCTGTTGACTCGCCAACTCGACCAGCTGCAGCAGGAGCTGTTCGGCGCGAGCGCCGGCCACATCGGCTGGAAGCGACTGCTCGACTCGCGCAACGGCCTGCACCTGCTCGAAGACACCTGCGAAGACCAGCGCGCCGCGATCACCGAATGGATCGACGCGCAGGACGAACTGCCGCGCGAATCCGAGCCCGCCGCGCTGCGCGAGCGCGAGCTGCTGCGGGTGCGCTCGCGCGACGTGCTCGAGCACATCGAGCGCGTGCTCAGCCACGTGCGCCGGCTCGAATCCTCGGCCGAGGCCGCGGTGCAGATGCACTTCTCGGCGCAGAGCCACCGCACCAACGAGATCATGCGCACGCTCACCGTGCTCACCGCGATCTTCCTGCCGCTGAACTTCGTCACCGGGTTCTTCGGCATGAATTTCGAAGGCCTGCCGTTGATCCACAGCGCCAAGGGCTTCTGGTGGACCTTCGGCCTGATGCTGCTCGTCGGCGGCGGCCTGATCTGGTACTTCTGGCGCAAGCGCTACCTCGGGCGCTCGCGCTGAGCGGCCTAGCGGATCGGAAGGCCCCCGAAGTCGGGGGTCACGCGCCCCGAACCCCCGCACTCGCGGGACGTTCCACCGTATCGAAGCAGCCCGCGCACCATTAACCTTGGGCTTCGATGGACTGCACCCGACGTCGGGCAACACAATGAAGACTCTGAACCTGCTGGCCGCGGCACTCGTGAGCACTGCGGCGCTGCCCGCGATGGCCGCCAACTTCGACTTCTACAAACTCGGCAACGGCGCGGGCGACTTCTTGCCAACCGACGGCGTGGCTTGCACCGGCGGCGACCTGTGCAGCTCGAACGTCGACGGTGGCGTGCTCAACGGCGACCTGACCTTCAAGTCCGGCGGCATCACCGCAGTAGCCACCGCCACCTACAACCGAGGCGTTGCGGCCGTGATGCAAGACCACCAAGCCGGCTGGACTTACGCGAGCAGCGCCGGTCTGGGCGTTTACCACCTGAGTCGCGACAACAGCGACGACAACGTCACCAGCGGCGAGACCCTGACGATCACGTTCGATCAGGTCGTGAACCTGAGTTCGATCGGCTTGCGCGCCGATGGCCACAACTACACCGGTTGGTCGCAAGGTGCGACTTTCCTGTTCAACGGCATCTCCACCTTGCTGCCCGAAAACGTCGGCTCGATCGCGCTCAACCAGACGGGCAGTGCCTTCACGTTCGCCTTCGGTGGCACGCTGCCTCAGCAGTTTTACCTCGCCTCGATGACCGTCGCAGCGGTTCCGGAGCCCGGCACCTACGCGCTGATGGCCGCCGGCCTGGGCGCGATCGGGTTCGTCGCGCGGCGCCGACGCCCGCGCTGAACGACGAGACTCCGGCACGGCTCGCGGGCGTGGTTCGCTCCGGGGTGCGCCGGCCGATTTGACCCGCCGAGTCCGAATCCGGCCCGCGATCAACGCGCGTACGGGTCGGCAAAGCCCAGCGCCAGCATCAGCTCGGTCTCGCGCGCTTCCATCAGGCGCGCGTCGCCGGGGCGTTCATGGTCGTAGCCTTGCGCGTGCAGCGTGCCGTGCACGAGCAGGTGCGCGTAGTGCGCTTCGAGCGGGACGCCCGACGCGCGCGCCTCGCGCTGCAGCACCGGCGCGCACAACACCAGGTCGGCCACCACGACCGGCTCGCGGCTGTAGTCGAAGGTGAGCACGTTGGTCGCGTAATCCTTGGCGCGGTAGTCGCGGTTCAGCGCCTGGCCTTCGGCGCCGCCGACAACGCGCACCGTGATCTCGGCCGGCCGTTCGAGTGCGGCGCGGATCCAGCGCGCGACCGTGTGGCGCGCCAGCAGCGCGCGGTCGCTGGCGTCGGCGAACTGCAGCGAGAGCGTGAGCGGCGGGCGGGCGCGGCGCACGGGTTTACGCCTCGTCGAGCCGGGCCGCGTCGTAGGCCTCGACGATGCGCGCCACCAGCGGGTGGCGCACCACGTCGGCCGAGGTGAAGTGCGTCGTCGCGATGCCGCGCACCCGGCGCAGCACGCGCTCGGCGTCGATCAGGCCGCTCTCGGTGCCGCGCGGCAGGTCGATCTGGCTCACGTCGCCGGTGACCACCGCCCGGGTGCCGAAGCCGATGCGCGTCAGGAACATCTTCATCTGTTCGGCGGTGCTGTTCTGCGCCTCGTCGAGGATCACGAACGCGTGGTTCAGCGTGCGCCCGCGCATGAACGCCAGCGGTGCGATCTCGAGCGTGCCCTTTTCGAACGCGCGGGCCACCTTGTCGGCGCCCATCAGGTCGTAGAGCGCGTCGTAGAGCGGGCGCAGGTATGGGTCGACCTTCTGCGCCAGGTCGCCGGGCAGGAAACCCAGTCGCTCGCCGGCCTCGACCGCCGGGCGCGTCAGCACGATGCGCTGCACCGCGCTGCGCTCGAGCGCATCGACCGCGCACGCCACCGCGAGAAAGGTCTTGCCGGTGCCGGCCGGGCCGATGCCGAAGGTGATGTCATGCGCGAGGATGTTGCGCAGGTAGGTGAGCTGGTTCGGCGTGCGCCCGGCCAGGTCGGTGCGGCGCGTGCGCAGCACGATCGCGCCGGGCGCGGCCGCGTCGTCGGTCGGGTCCGGCGCGACCGATCGGCGGCGCTTGCCGGGCGCCGGCGTGGCCGCGCCGACCTGCACCAGCGCCAGCTGAAGCTGCTCGGCGGTGATCGGCCGCTGCGCCTGTTCGTACAGCGCCAGCAGCAGGTTCATCGCGTGCTCGGTGCGCGGCTTCGGGCCTTCGATGCGGAAGTATTCGTTGCGACGCGAAACCGCCACGTCGAGCAGGTGTTCGATGCTGCGCAGGTGCTCGTCGACGCTGCCGCAAAGGTGGGCGAGCCGGGTGTTGTCGCGCGGTTCGAAGGCGTGGCGAAGGATCAAGGCGTCGGTCGCGGTGGGGTCGGGCCCCGGATTGTCGCAGCCCGAGCGTGGCGTTGTCGGCAGGAGCGCGGACTGCATCGCGCACGAACCGCCGCCACCTCCAGGGCCTCCGGCACAATGCGCGTCGATGGTCATCCGCCTTGCGTTCGCTGCTGCGGCCGGGTTGCGCGCCTGGCGGTGGGCCCTCGTGCTGGCGGGTCTGTGGACGCTGGCGCTGCCGGTCCGCTGCGCCGACAACACGGTGGTGCTGATCGACAAGGCGCTCGCGGTGCAAAGCGCGGGCGACCCGGGCGCCGGCACGCAGCTCGCGCTGCCGGTGCGCCTGCCGGACGACTGGGCGCTCACCCGGCCGCGCTATCAAGGCAGCGTGTGGTACCGCACCAGCTTCGACCGGCCCGCGGGCGTCGACCCGCACGAGCTGATGGCGCTGTACATCGAGCGCGTGTGCAGCAACTTCGAGGTCTACCTGAACGGCCAGCGCCTCCACAGCGGTGGGCGCATGAGCGAGCCGGTGACACGCAACTGCCAATACCCGCAGTTGATCTCGCTGCCCGGCGCGCTGCTGCAGGCGCGCGGCAACCTGCTCGATCTGCAGGTGCAGGGCCACGCGCTGCAGCGCGTGGCCTCGCACCAGCGCGCGGGCGGCCTGTCGGCGCTGAAGATCGGCCCGCGCGCCGCACTCGCCCCCGAGTACGGCGCGCGCCTGTTCTGGAACGTGACCGCGGTGCAACTCGTCAACGTGGTGCTGGCGGTGCTGGGCTGCGTGATGATCGGCCTGGGGCTGATGAAGCGGAGGGAAGCCTACCTGGGCTACTTCGGCTGGCTGCTGCTGGCCTGGAGCCTGTTGTCGGTACGGCTGTGGTGGCGCGACCTGCCCTGGGACACCGGCGTGATGGAGTTCCTGTTCTGCACCGGCTTCGCGCCGCTGGTGGCGCTGGCGGTGCAGTTCCTGCTCAGTTATGCGGACCTGCGCTCGCGCCTGATCGAGAACGCGCTCGCGGTGCAGTGGGTGCTGTTGCCGGCGACCTTGCTGCTGGCCGGCCCGGGCCGGCTGTTCCTGATGGCCAGCCTGTGGTACGCGCTGCTCGCCGCCGAAGTGGTGGCCGCCAGCGTGCTGTACCTGAGCATCGCCTGGCGCCGCAAGCGCCAGGACTTCTGGCCGATGGCCGTGCTGCTCGGCGCGGTGGCCACCATCCTCGGGCTGGAGATCGCGGTGCAACACGCGGTGATCGCACCGCCCGGGGTGCCGCTGCTCAACTTGGTGCTGCCGCTGCTGCTCATCGGCATGGCCGCGCGGCTGCTGCAGGTGTTCGCGCGCGCGCTGCGCGCTGCCGAAGACGGCCGCATGAACCTCGAGGGGCGGGTCCAGGAGATCACCGCCGAGATCGAACGCAACTTCGCGCAGCTCGCCGAATTGCGTGTCGAGCAGGTGACCGAGAAGGAACGCAAGCGCATTGCCGCCGACCTCCACGACGACCTCGGCGCCAAGCTGCTGACGATCGTGCACACCAGCGAATCGGAGCGCATCTCGTCGCTGGCGCGCGAGGCGCTCGAAGAGATGCGCCTGTCGGTGCGCGGCCTCACCGGCAAGCCGATGCGGCTGGCCGACGCGCTGGCCGACTGGCGCGCCGAGACCGTCTCGCGCCTGGGCCAGGCCAACATCGAAGCCGACTGGCGCGGCCCCACCGACGAGATCGAACACCTGCTGCCGGCACGCGGTTTCGTGCAGACCACGCGCATCCTGCGCGAGGCGGTGAGCAACGTCATCAAGCACAGCGGCGCGTCGCACTGCAAGGTGCGCTGCACGATCAGCGAGCGCGAGTTCGGCCTGACGCTGCAGGACAACGGCAAGGGCATCCCGATGGAGCTCGACGGCCGGCTCGACCGCGGCCACGGCATGTCGAGCATGAAGCACCGCGCCAAGCAGATGCAGGGCCAGTGCCTGGTGGAATCGGGCCCCGGCTATGGCACCGTGATAAGGCTCACGCTTCCGCTGTGAACGCCGCCGCGCACTGCGACCGCGCGGCCGGCCCGCACGTTACGATGAAATTCGGCGCGGCCTTCGCGCTGCGCGCACCCTGCGCTCGCGCCCTTGAGGCCACACCATGAAGAACATTCTGCTGCTCGAAGACCTGCCCGAGATTCGCTCCTGGCTCAAGGTGCTGATCAACCAGGTGTTCCCGGATTCGCAGATCCACGAAGCCGCGCGCGTGCACGACGCGCTCGCGCTCGTCACCGCCGTCAAGTTCCAGCTCGCGCTGGTCGACCTGGGCTTGCCCGACGGCTCGGGCGTGGACGTGGTGGCTGCGTTGCGCGAAGCGCAGTCCGAGTGCCAGTCGGTGGTGGTGACGATCCACGACGACGACGACCACCTGTTCCCGGCACTGCAGGCCGGTGCGTTCGGCTACCTGCTCAAGGAGCAGGCGCGCGAACTCATTGCCGAGCAGCTCAAGCGCATGAGCCAGGGCGAGCCGCCGCTGAGCCCGTCGATCGCGCGCCGCGTGATCTCGCACTTCGCGGCGCAGACGCGCCCGCAGGAGCGGCCGCAGAACATGCCGCACGTCGCCCTCACCGACCGCGAGAACGAAGTGCTGCTGCGCGTCGCCAAGGGCTACACGCTGCCCGAGATCGGGGTGCAGCTCAACCTGTCGCGCCACACCATCGCCGACTACGTCAAGCAGATCTACCGCAAGCTCAACGTCAGCTCGCGCGCCGAGGCCGCGCTGGAGGCGCAACGCCTGGGATTGTTCCGGCGTTCGTGACGGCCGCCCCCGGCCGCGCAGTGCGCGGTCACCCTCGAGGGGATTCGGGACCGTTCGGGAACGGACTGGCGCCGGCCTTTCCGGCGCCGTCGCGATAATCGCTCGATGATCGGAAGACTCACCGGCCTCCTCGCGGAAAAATCGCCCCCGCAATTGCTCGTCGACGTCAACGGCGTCGGCTACGAAGTCGACGTGCCGATGAGCAGCTTCTACAACCTGCCCGGCCTGGGCGAGCGCGTCACGCTGCTGACCCATTTCGTCGTGCGCGAGGACGCACAGGTGCTGTTCGGCTTTCTCACCCACGAGGAACGCGCCACCTTCCGGATGCTGGTGAAGATCTCCGGCGTGGGCCCGCGCACCGCGCTGTCGATCCTGTCGGGCCTGAGCGTCAACGACCTGGCGCAGGCGGTGAGCCTGCAGGAGAGCGCGCGCCTCGTGAAGGTGCCCGGCATCGGCAAGAAGACCGCCGAGCGGCTGCTGCTCGAACTCAAGGGCAAGCTCGGCGATGCCCTGGCCGCGCCGTCGAGCGTGGCCCCGGGCGCGCAGGCCGACATCCTGCAGGCGCTGCTGGCGCTGGGCTACAGCGACCGCGAGGCGGCGGCGGCGCTGAAGGCGCTGCCGGCCGACGTGGGCGTGAGCGACGGCATCAAGCTCGCGCTGCGGGCGCTGGCGCGATAGCGCGGCGCGGCGCGGGCGCAGGCGCGACTGCGCGCCGGTTGACGCGGCCTGCGGCGGCGTCAGGGCTTCATGCCGTGGCCGGCGCCGGGCGCCTCGACCGTCACCGGCACCGTGACTTCGCCGGCCTTGGCGAACTTCAGCGTCATCGGAAAACTCTCTCCGGCTTTCAGCGGCGCCTTCAGCCCGACGAACATGAGGTGGTAGCCACCGGGTTGAAGCGTCACCGTCTTGCCCGCGGGCAGTTCGATCGCCTCGACCTGGCGCATCTGCATCACGTCGCCCTTCATCTTCATCATGTGCATCTCGGTCGACTTCGACACCGGCGCGCTGACCGACACCAGCCGATCGGCGCCGCCGCCATTGACCAGCGTCAGGTAGCCGCCGCCGACCGGCTGGCCGGGCACCGTGGCATGCGCGCGCGCATGCTCGATGGCGATGGCGCCGATCCTGGCATCGCCCGCGTGGGCGACACACGTGACCAGCGCGAGCACGGCGGCGGCGAGGAATGGTTTGCGATGCATGAAGCGCTTCCCTGTGGTTGAGGCGGTTACGGCACGCCGGGAATTGTCGTGCAGGCGCATGGACAAGGTGCGCGCCTGCGCGCCGGTCCGGCGGCTGCGGGCACGCGGTCGATAATGCGCCATGGCGATCCAGACCGACGATTTCGAGCCCGCGCGCCGCGTGATCAGCGCGGCGCCGGTGTCGCCCAACGAAGAAGCGATCGAGCGCGCACTGCGGCCCAAGGGCCTGGCCGAATACGTCGGCCAGGCCAAGGCCCGCGAGCAGCTCGAGATCTTCATCGGCGCGGCCAAGATGCGCTCGGAGGCGATGGACCACGTGCTGCTGTTCGGGCCGCCCGGCCTGGGCAAGACGACGCTGTCGCACATCATCGCCAACGAGCTTGGCGTGAACCTGCGCCAGACCTCCGGCCCGGTGCTCGAGAAGCCCAAGGACCTGGCCGCGATCCTGACCAACCTGGAGCGCAACGACGTGCTCTTCATCGACGAGATCCACCGCCTCTCGCCGGTCGTCGAAGAGATCCTCTACCCCGCGCTCGAGGACTACCAGATCGACATCATGATCGGCGAGGGCCCGGCGGCGCGCTCGATCAAGCTCGACCTTCAGCCGTTCACGCTGATCGGCGCGACCACCCGCGCCGGCATGCTGACCAACCCGCTGCGCGACCGCTTCGGCATCGTCGCCCGGCTCGAGTTCTACACGCCGGAGGAACTGGCCCGCATCGTGCACCGCTCGGCCGGGCTGCTGAACGTGCCGACCGACGAAGCCGGCGCGTTCGAGATCGCGCGCCGCTCGCGCGGCACGCCGCGCATCGCCAACCGGCTGCTGCGCCGGGTGCGCGACTACGCCGACGTGAAGGCCGACGGCCGCATCGGCAAGGCGCTGGCCGATCTGGCATTGAAGATGCTCGACGTCGACGCGCACGGCCTGGACGTGATGGACCGCAAGCTGCTGGAGGCGGTGGTGCACCGCTTCGACGGTGGCCCGGTCGGGCTGGACAACGTCGCCGCGGCGATCGGTGAAGAACGCGACACGATCGAAGACGTGATCGAGCCCTACCTGATCCAGCAGGGCTACCTGCAGCGCACGCCGCGCGGCCGGGTGGCCACGCCGGCGGCATACCGGCACCTGGGCGTCACGCCGCCCGGGGCCGCGGGTGACGACCTGTTCGACGCCTGACCGGCGCCGCTCACCGCCTCGGGCGCCCAGGCCTCAAAGCAGATCTTCGTTGGCCAGGCGGTGGTAGCGCACCGCGCACAGCGCGTCGAAGCGCCGGGCGACTTCGGTGATGCGTTGCACGGCGTCATCGGTCGGCGCGTAAACGATGAGCCAGCCGGCGCCGGCTTCGGCGAGCGCCAGGTAGCGGCGCATCAGGGTGATCTCGTAGCCGAAGCCCGCGGCTTCGCTGGCGGTGCGCACCCGCTCGCGCAGGCGCGGCGTGGCCTCGCTGGCCAGGTAGCACAGGATGTCGTCGTCGACAAACCCCGCGGCGCGCAGCGCCGCCACGGCTTGCGCGGTCACGGCGTCGTCGGCGAACGCGAGGATCACGTGACCGACCGGATTCAAGATGCCGGCGGCGTTGCGGATGTCCTCTTTCGTCAGGCGCTTGGCGGTCATGGCAGGCTCCCCGGAGTGACCCTGCAATCAGTCTAGCCGCGGTGGCGGCATTGGCAAGACGCCGGCTCAACGCCCCTTGCGACGCTGTTGCCAGGCCAGCAACTCGCCGACGATGCCACGCCTGAACAGCAGCACGCAGGCGACGAAGATCACGCCGATGATCACCGTGACCCACGAGCCGACCCGGTCGGCCAGCACGTTCTGCAGGCCGACCACCGTGAAGGCGCCGAGCACCGGACCGAAGAAGGTGCCGGTGCCACCGAGCAAGGTCATCAGGATCACTTCGCCCGACGTGCTCTGCAGCACGTCGGTGAGCGAGGCCAGGCTCAAGGTCAGGGCCTTCAGCGAGCCGGCCAGGCCGGCGATGGCGGCCGAAAGCACGAACGCCAGCAGCTTGTAGCGGTTGACCTCGTAGCCCAGCGAGATGGCGCGCGGTTCGTTCTCGCGGATCGCCTTGAGCACCTGCCCGTAGGGCGAGTGCACGATGCGCCGGATGAACAGGAACACCGCAACGAACACCGCCAGCACGAAGTAGTACATGTTGATATCGGGACGCAGCGATACCAACCCCAGCAGGCTGCCGCGGCTGACGCTCTGGATGCCGTTTTCGCCGCCGGTGAAAGGCGCCTGCAGGCACAGGAAGTAGACGAGCTGTCCCAGCGCCAGCGTGATCATCGCGAAGTAGATGCCCTGGCGACGGATCGCGATGGCGCCGATCACCAGGCCCATCAGTGCGGCCACGACCACGCCGGCCAGAATGCTCTCCAGCGTGTTCCAGTGCTGCGCGGTGATCAGCCAGCTGGTGACGTACGAGGCGAAGCCGAAGAACGCCGCATGCCCGAACGACAACATGCCGGCGAAGCCGAGCAGCAGGTTGAACGCGCAGGCGAACATGGCGAAGCACAACAGTTGCATGGCCAGCACCGGATAGATGCCCAGCATCGGCACCGCCAGCGCCACCAGCAGGAAGGCGCCGTAACCTATCGTCGTCGCGCGCATCGAATCAACCCTTGCCGAACAGACCAGCGGGGCGCCAGACCAGCACCACGGCCATGATGAGAAAGACGACGATGGTCGACGCCTCCGGGTAGACGACCTTGGTCAAGCCCTCGACCATGCCCAGCACCAGGCCGCTGACGATGGAACCGAAGATCGAGCCCATGCCGCCGATGACGACCACCGCGAAGACCACGACGACCAGCGAACCGCCCATCAGCGGCGTGACCTGAATCACCGGCGCGGCCAGCACACCGGCCAGTGCCGCCAGGCCGACGCCGACACCGAAGGTCGTCATCACGATCAGCGGCACATTGGTGCCGAAAGCCTGCACCAGGCGCGGATTCTCGGTGGCCGCCCGCAGCGTGGAGCCGAGCCGGGTGTGCTCGATGAGGAACCAGGTCGTGAAGCACACGACCAGCGACACCAGAATGACCCAGGCCCGGTAGATCGGCAGGATCATGAAACCGAGGTTGAACACGCCGCGCAGCGCGGCCGGCACCGGGTAGTCCTGGCCGGACGAGCCGTAGTGGTCGCGCATCACGCCTTCGGCGATCAGCGCCAGGCCGAAGGTCAGCAGCAAACCGTAGAGGGGGTCGAGCTGGTACAGGTGGCGCAGCAGCAACCGCTCCAGCACGATCCCGAGTGCGCCCACCACCAGCGGCGAAAGCACGAGCGCGAACCAGTAGTTGATGCCCAGCGAGTTGAGCCCGACGTAAGCCGCGTAGGCGCCCAGCATGTAGAACGCACCGTGCGCGAAATTGACCACGCCCAGCAGACCGAAGATCACCGCCAGGCCCAGGCTGAGCATGGCGTAGAAGGAGCCGTTGACGAGCCCGAGCATCAGTTGCCCCAGGATCGCCGGCAACGGGTAGCCGAAGATTTCGGTCATTTTGGTGGCGGTGGTGGCCGCCGGCGGGCGCGCTGCGCGCCCGCCGGCGGCCGGTCACACTACTTGGGGTTCTTGCACAGGCCGGTCATCGGGCCGAAGGCCTCTTCACCGGACATCGTCTTCACGACCTTGTAGTAGTCCCATGGGTACTTGGACTCGGCCGGCGTCTTGACCTGCATGACGTACATGTTGTGCACCATCAGGCCGTCCGGGCGGATGTAGCCGCCCTTGGCGAAGAAGTCGTTGATCTTCTCCTTCTTCATCTCGGCCATCACCTTGTCGGCGTCGGTCGAGCCGACGGCTTTGACCGCCTTCAGGTAGTGCATCACCGCCGAGTAGTAGGCGGCCTGGTTCATCGTCGGCTCCTTCTTCATCACGTCGAAGTAGCGCTTGCCGAAGGCGCGCGTCTCGGGGTTGAGGTCCCAGTACCAGCCGGTCGTCAGGATCAGGCCTTGCGCGGCCTTCAGCCCCAGACCGTGGATGTCGGAGATGAAGGCCAGCAGCGCCGCCGGCCTCATGGTCTTGGTGATGCCGAACTCCTGGGCCGCCTTCAACGAGTTGGTGAAGTCGCCACCGGCGTTGGCCAGCCCGAGCACCTGCGCACCCGAGGCCTGCGCCTGGAGCAGGAACGAAGAGAAGTCGGAGGTCGACAACGGTACCCGGACCTCGCCCAGCGACTTGCCGCCATGGGCGTCGATGACCTTGGTCGCCGCGTCGCGCAACTGGGTGCCGAAGGCGTAGTCGGCGGTCAGGAAGTACCAGGTCTTGCCGCCCTGCGCGATGATGGTGCTGGCGGTGCCGTTGGCCAGCGCCGTCGTGTCGTACGCATAGTGCACGGTGTAGGGCGTGCAGTCCTGGTTGGTCAGCGACGCGCCGGCCGCACCGATCGAGATGAACGGCACCTTCTTGGCCAGCGCCACCTTGGACATCGCGATGTTGACGCCGGTGTTGGAGCCGCCCAGCACCATGTTGACGCCGTCCTGGTCGGCCCACTCGCGGAACTTGGAAGCGCCGATGTCGGGCTTGTTCTGGTGGTCGGTGCTGATGAACACGATCTTCTTGCCCAGCACCGTTCCGCCGAAGTCGGCGATTGCCATCTTCGCCGCCTCGACGCCACCCGGGCCGATCACGTCGGCGTACAGGCCGGACATGTCGTCGATGTCGCCGATCACGACCTGGTTGGCCGCGGCGTGGGCCGGGGCTGCGGCAAAGGTGCTGCCGAGCGCCATCAGGCTGGCGAGCGCGAGGTTGTTGAGTTTCATAGGTTCTCCATTTGTTGAACGAGAGTCAGATCACACACCAAGGAATTCGTGCAGCATCTCCATGTTGGCCGCCAGCTCGGACCGCGCGAACTGCTGCACGATGCGGCCGTGTTCCATCACGAAAAAACGATCCGCCAGCGGTGCGGCAAAGCGGAAATTCTGTTCGACCATCACGATCGTGTAGCCGCTCGCGCGCAGCGTGCGGATCATCGTCGCCAAGGCCTGCACGATGACCGGCGCCAGCCCTTCCGAGATCTCGTCGAGCAGCAGCAGCTTGGCGCCGGTGCGCAGGATGCGCGCCACCGCGAGCATCTGCTGCTCGCCGCCCGACAGGCGCGTGCCCTGGCTGCCGGCGCGCTCGCGCAGGTTCGGGAACATCGCGTAGATCTGCTCGACCGTCATGCCGCCGGCGGCGAGCGTGGGCGGCAGCAGCAGGTTCTCCTCGGCCGACAGCGACGAGAAGATGCCGCGCTCTTCGGGGCAGTAGCCCAGACCCAGGCGCGCGATCCGGTGCGTGGGCATGCCGATGGTCTCGATGCCGCGCACCTTGATCGAGCCCTTGCGCGCGCCGATCAGGCCCATGATCGCCCGCATCGTGCTCGTGCGCCCGGCACCGTTGCGGCCGAGCAGCGTCACGACCTCGCCTTCGTTGACGTCGAAGTTGACGCCGTGCAGAACGTGCGACTCGCCGTACCAGCCGTGCAGGTCGCTGACTTCGAGGAACGGCCGGGCCATCAATGCGCCCCTTGCAGCTCGGCGTCGGCGCTGCCCATGTAGGCCTCGACCACCGCCGGGTTCTTCGAGACCTGCTCGTACGGACCTTCGGCCAGCGTGGCGCCGCGCTGAAGCACCGTGATCGTGTCGGCGATGCTCGAGACGACGCTCATGTTGTGCTCGACCATCAACACGGTGCGGTTCGCCGCGACCTTCTTGATGAGCTGGCGGATGCGGTCGACGTCTTCATGGCCCATGCCCTGGGTCGGCTCGTCGAGCAGCATCAGTTTGGGCTCCATGGCCAGCGTGGTCGCGATCTCGAGCGCACGCTTGCGGCCGTAGCTCAGCTCGGCGGCCGCGGTCGCGGCGTAGGCTTCGAGGTCGACCGAGCGCAGCAGCTCGAGCGCCCTTGCGTCCAGGCCTTGAAGCGAGCGCTCGGCGCGCCAGAAGTGGAACGACGTACCGAGCTTGCGCTGCAGCGCCACACGCACGTTCTCGAGCGTCGACAGGTGCGGAAACACGGCTGAGATCTGGAACGAGCGGATCACCCCGCGGCGCGCGATCGCGGCCGGCGGCTCCGGCGTGATGTCGACGCCGTCGAACAGGATCTGGCCGCTGGTGGGCGTCAGAAACTTGGTCAGCAGGTTGAAGCAGGTGGTCTTGCCGGCGCCGTTCGGGCCGATCAGGGCGTGGATGCTGCCGCGGCGCACGCGCAGATCGACGTTGTTGACGGCGACGAAGCCCTTGAACTCCTTGGTCAGCGCGCGCGTCTCCAGCACGTAGTCATCGCTCATGAACGGCCTCCGGTCTTGCGCGGCCGCGCCGCAGCGACGGGTGCCGGCACCTCGCCGCCCAGACGCGTGGACAGCGCGCGCGCGACCCGCAACGCGGCATCGCGGTGACGCTCGCCGCGATCGGCGCCGAGCATGGCCTTGTTGATGCAGACCGCCACGCCGGCCACCGCCTTGCCGGCGGCGTCGAACACCGGCGCCCCGAACGAGTAGACGCCCTCGCGCACGGCCTCGTCGTCGATGCTGTAGCCGCGCTTGCGCGTCGCGGCCAGCTCCCGGAGCAGGCCGGCAACATCGCGCGGGCCCTTGCGCGTGAGGCGCTGGAACGGCTCGGCCCCGAACAGCTCGCGCACGGCTTCGCGCTCCTGGAAGGCCAGCATCGCCTTGCCGCTGCCCGACAGGTAGGCCGGCAGCCGCATTCCGACGTTGAAGGCCAGGCCGAGCGGGCGCGCGCTGTTGCGCGCCGCGACATACAAGGCGTCGGTGCCGCTGAGCACCGACAGGACCACGGTCTCGTCGGGCGCGAAACGCGCGTTGGCCCACAGGGCGTTGAACTCCTGCGCCACGTCGGTGCCGGAGATGAAGGCCTCGGCCAGGCTCATCACGCGCGCGCCGATCAAGAACGCGCCGTCGGGCTGGCGGCGCAGGTAGCCGAACGACATCAGCGTGTTGCAAAGACCGTGCACGCTGCTCTTGGGCAACGCGAGTTCGCTGGTGAGCTGCGCCAGGCTCATCGGCTCGCGCCGCTGTGCCAGCCGGTCGAGCAGCGTGAGCGCACGCATCACCGCAGGCACCATCGGCGCTGCGGCCATGCGAGGCAACGGCGGCGGCAGGCGCGGTGACATGGGGGTGGCTTGCAGGGGAGCTCTCCGCGATCGGACGGTCTGGCAGGCAAGCCCGAACTCGGCCGGTCGTTCAGTGGGTTGAACGCAGTTCATCGGAACTGGCGCGCAGTGTATTCACTGCGGCGGCGGTCGCAAGCCCCGCGCGCGGCTTTCGAGGGAAAACACCGAGGCGCTTTACGGTGCGAAACGTTCGCTCAGCCAACCGACGAGCCACAGCCCGGCGACCAGCGCTGCGACGCTCGCCGCCTGCTGCGCCAGCGACAGGCGGTGCGCGTTCCACAGGAACAGCGTGGTCGCGCCCAGCAGCGCGACGAACACCGCCAGCGCCAGCGCTTGCGCGGTGCGCGACATCGGCGGGTCGTAGCGCTCGAGCCGGTCGATCCGGAACGGCGGCTTGGGCCAGCCGGCAGCGACGTCGGCCGGGCGCCAGCCGGGCGGCTTGAACCACACCCGCAGCTTGTCGGCCCAGCGGCGCGTGCGCCAGCTGTCACGGGCCAGTTCGGCGTAGTACTGCAGGTTGGCCCACACCGGGTTCCAGCTGCGCAGCGGGCCGCGCGTGCCGTAGACACAGGGCTCGGCGTCGTCTTCTTCCTGGAACGAGCCGAACAGCCGGTCCCAGACGATCAGGATGCCGCCGTAGTTCTTGTCCAGGTAGCGGTCGTTCACCGCGTGGTGCACGCGGTGGTTGCTGGGCGCGCAGAACCAGCGGTCGAAGGCGCCGAGCTTGCCGATCTGCTGGGTGTGGACCCAGTACTGGTACAGCAGGTCGATCAGCGCGACCGCTCCGAACACCAGCGGCGGGAAGCCGAGCACGGCCATCGGCAGGTAGAAGACCCAGCCGCCGATCCAGCCGCTGCTGGTCTGGCGCAGCGCGGTCGAGAGGTTGTAGTACTCGCTCTGGTGGTGCACGCCGTGCGCGGCCCACAGCAGCGCCACGGTGTGGCCGCAGCGGTGGTGCCAGTAGTAGCAGAGGTCGTAGAGCACCAGGCCGGCGAGCCAGACCCAGGCGGCGTCTGCGCGCAGCGTCCACAGCGCGAGGTGGCGGTACGCGAGCGTGTAGAGGCCCAGCGTCAGCAAGCCGCTGAAGACGCCGGTGAGCTGGCTCATCACGCCCAGGCCGATGCTGTTCAGGGCGTCGTTCAGGCGATAGGTGTTGCGCCCGCGCGCGATGCCGACCGCGAACTCGATGCCGATCAGCACCAGGAACACCGGCGTGGCCAGGACGATGAGCTGCGCGCCGGTCATGACGAGGGTATGGCGGCGCCGGTCAACGCACCGCGCGGCTCATGCCAGGCAGCCACGCGCATCGATCGGCCACACCGCCTCGACCACGCCGTGCGCCAGCCCGCCGCGCACGGCGATGTAGTGGGCGTGCAGGTTGACGGTCGGGTCGCAGTGGCCGGGAACCAGCCAGACGGTCTGGCCGAGTTGCGGCAGGTCGGCCGCCGACGCGTGCGCGCCCGGGCGCAGGATGCCGTGCTCGTCGCCGCCGTTGCCGAACTCGAGCGCACCGCGCCCGTGCGGCTGCCAGACGCGCGGCAGGCCGGAGTCGATCGCGTGCGCCTTGTGGCCGGCATCGACGACCGCGTGCGAGGCGCCCCGGCTCATCACCTGCGACTTGACGAACAGCGCGTGCTCGAAGCGCGGCCCTTCGAACGCAGGCTCGTTGTCGGCGTAGTCGCGGTCCATGAACAGGTAGCTGCCGCATTGCAGCTCGCCGTAGACGCCGCTGACGGCCTCGAACACGAAGCTGCCGGTGCCCCCGCCGGTGACGAGCGGGCAGCGCATGCCGGCCGACGTGATGCCCGCCTGGGCGGCGCGCACCAGCGTCACCGCGTGCTCGATCGCGGCTTCGCGCGCGCCGGCGCTGCGCAGGTGCTGGGCGCGGCCGTGGTAGGCCTGCAGCCCGGCGAAGCGCAGCCCGTGCGCGACCACCTGGTGTGCGAGCGCGCCGGCCGCGGCGGGTGCGACGCCGCAGCGGCCCTGGCCGACGTCGACCTCGACCAGCACGTCGGCCATCGTGCCGGCCGCGTGCAGCGCGTGCGCGAGCCGCTCGACGCCGAGCACCGAGTCGACCGCCAGCGCCAGCTGGATGCGACCGGCGAGCGCCGCCAAACGCTGCAGCTTGCCGGCGTCGACGATCTCGTTGCTGATGTAGATGTCGGTCACGCCGGCCGCGCCCAGGGCCTCGGCCTCGCTGAGTTTTTGCACGCACACGCCGACCGCCCCGGCCGCGATCTGCAGCCTGGCGAGCACCGCGCTCTTGTGCATCTTGGCGTGCGGGCGCAGCGCCAGGCCGTGGTCCCGGGCGAAGCCGGCCATCGCCGCGAGGTTGCGCTGCATCGCGTCGAGGTTGATCACCAGCGCCGGGGTGTCGATGCGCTCGACCGGGTCGCCGACGCTGGCCGCGGGACGCACGTTCATGCCGGCCCCCGACTCACGCCTCGAGCCCGGTGCGTGCCGGCGCCGGTTCGGCGTCGCCGAACTCGCCGCCGGCATGGCCGTCGAGGTGATGGTCGTCGCTCCAGCCGATCAGCGTGAAGCCCTGCGGCGTGTAGAGCAGCCGGTTGATGCTGGCGTTGCCGAGCTGCCACGAGCGCGGCGCGTCGAGCGCGATGCGCGAGGCGGCGCGGTACAGGCAGTCCATCACGCCGCCGTGCGACACCAGCGCGATCGTCCGGCCCGGGTGCAGCGCGGCCAGGCGCGCGGCGGTGGCCACGCTGCGCGCGTAGAACTGGTTCAAGGTTTCGCCGCCCGGCGCGCCGAAGTCAGGGTCGCGCTTGCGCCAGCGCTCGCTCTGCTCGGGCCAGCGCTGGTTGATCTCGGCGTAGCTCAGGCCCTCGAAGGCGCCGAAGCCGCGTTCGCGCAGGCCGACATCGGTGACGACCCCCCGGCCCGAGCCGTTCACCACCGCCTGCGCGGTCTCGTACGCGCGCAGCAGGTCGCTGGCGTACACGGCTTCGATGGCTTCGTCGGCCAGCGCCAGCGCGAGCCGGCCGACCTGCCACCGCCCGGTGGCGTTGAGCGGCACGTCGAGCTGGCCCTGGATGCGGCCGTCGACATTCCAGTCGGTCTCGCCGTGGCGGATCGCGAGCACGCGCGTGGCCTGCTGCTCGTCGGCCATCGGCATGCCCGGCCCGCTCACCGGAGCAACCGCGGGTTCAGCGTGTAGGTGCCCGAGTGCGTGGCCTCGGCCAGGATGTGCGGGTAGATCGCCGCACGCACCTGCGCGCCGGTGAAGTGGCCCTCGACCGGCGCGCGCGCCACCGACAGCGCGTACACCGTGAACACGTAGTGGTGGATCAGCGAATCGTTGAACGGCGGGAACGGGCCGTCGTAGCCGAAGTAGTTGCCGGCCATCTCGAGGTCGCCGGCAAACCAGCCGGTGTAGTCGTTCAGGCCCTGGCGGGCGGCCGGCAGACCGGCGTATGCCGGGCCGCTGAGCGCCGGGCCGGGCTTGCCGCGCGCGGTGAAGCCGCGGCTGAACTGGCCTTCGGTGATCTCGCCGAGCGTGGCCGGCAGGTCGACCATGACCCAGTGGAAGAAGTCGACCCGCGGCAGGTCGGCGGGGATCTCCCGACCGATCTGGTTCACATCGTCGCCGCGGCTGGGCACGTCGAAGTCGTGGCAGATCAGCGCGAACGACCGCGTGCCGGCAGGCACCTCGCTCCAGGCCAGGTGCGGGCTCAGGTTGTCGGAGAAGGTCACTCCGCCGCGCCCGTCGGGCTTGCCTGCGGCAAAGCGCACCGGGATGCGTTCACCGTTGATCCAGCTGTCGCTCCACAGTCTCATGCCGCGGTCCTCATCACACCCCCCAGACGATGTCGGCGTTCTCGCCGATCGAGCGCTTCATCATCTCCACCAGCGGCCAGGCACGCTGGCGCAGCGTGACCGCCTCGCGCGGCGCGAGCTTGTGGCCTTCGGCCGCGGCGTCGCGTTCGGCCTGCGCGCGCGCCGCCTCGTCGGCGGCGACGGCCTGCTCGAGCGCGGCGATGGCCGCCGGCATCGACGCCGCTTCGATGATGCCTTGCACTGCGGCCGGCTTGCCGATCAGGCGCAGCACGTCGTCGCCGGACGGGCCCGTCATGATGACGTCGCCGGCGGCCTTGGACTTGAATTTGTAGATCATGGGTTGGAGCCTTCAACGGTTTCGGATCAACCGTACATGTAGCCCCGGTTGAACGGGTACTGCGATTGTGCGCCGCGCATCGGGCCGTCGTCGACGCGTCCGGTGGGCTTGGCGGCCAGCATCTGGAACAGGCTCATCCAGCCCTGCTCGAAGCCCATCGCGCTGCCCGCCAGGTAAAGCCGGTAGGCGCGCACCACGCTGTCGCGGGTCAGTTCGCGCGCTTGCCCGAGCCGAGCCTCGAGCGCGTCGCTCCACGCCCACAGCGTGCGCGCATAGTGGGGGCGCAGGTTCTCCAGGTCGAGCGGCTCGAACCGCGCCTCGCTCATCACCTCGGCGACCTTCGAGACGTGGATCAGCTCGCCGCCGGGGAAGATGTAGCGCTCGATGAAGTCGCCCATGCCCGCGCCGAGCTGGTGGTTGCGCGTGCCGGCCGCGGTGATGCCATGGTTCAGCAGCAGGCCGCCGGGCACGAGCAGGCGGTGGATCTTGGCGAAGTACGCCGGCAGCAGCGCCCGCCCGACATGCTCGAACATGCCCACCGAAGCGATCTTGTCGAACGGCTCGGCCTCGGGCAGCTCGCGGTAGTCGCGCAGCTCCATCGTCACCCGGCCGCGCAGCCCGCGCGCGTCGATCAGGTGGTTCACGTGGGCGTGCTGGTTGCGGCTCAGGGTGATGCCGTGGGCGCGCACGCCGTAGTGCTCGCCGGCCCAGAACAGCAAGCCGCCCCAGCCGGCACCGATGTCGAGGAAACGCTCGCCCGGGCGCAGCATCAGCTTGCGGCAGATGTGGTCGAGCTTGGCCTGCTGCGCCTGCGCCAGGGTCATCTCGGCGTCGCGGAAATAGGCGCACGAATACAGCCGCATCGGATCGAGCCAGAGCGCGTAGAAGGCATCCGACACGTCGTAGTGGAACTGCACCTGCCGGGCATCGGCCTGCACCTGGTGGCGTGCGCGCGAGCGCGCGTTCAGGCGGATCTCGCGCCACCAGTTCAGCGTGCTGTTATTGCCGACCTCCTGGGTCGGGTCGGTGGCGATCATCTGCGTGGCCACGCGCATCAGGTCGCGCACGCTGCCGTCGAAGTCGAGCTTGTCCTCGACGTAGTCCTGCGCCACCTTGCCGACCTCGCCGGAGGCAACATGGGGCAGCGACGACCACTGCTTCAGCCGGATCGTGACCGCCGCGTCGCGCGGGCCCATGTGGTGGCCGTCGGGAAGCACCACCGCGAGCGGCGCGGACAGGGTTTCAAGCTTGCGCTCGAGCAACGAATCGATCACCAGCATCGCGGCACCTCCGTGCCACGACTGTACAAACAACCCGCACCGAATGCTTGCGTTCGAGCAACGCCAGGCGATCCCGGCCCTCGATCTCAGGGTCGCGGCAGCGGGCCCAGATCGCCGCGCGCCGTTGCGTCCACGCCCAGGCAGCGCTCGAAGGCGGCCACGTTGAGCGCGGGTGCGTACAGGTAGCCCTGGTACAGGTCGCAGCCGGCCTGCTGCAGGAACGCGCGCTGGGCTTCGGTCTCGACGCCCTCGGCAACCACCTGCAGCTGCAGCGCACGGCCCAGGTGCAGGATCGCCTGCACGATGGCCGCATCGCTGTCTTCGCCGGGCAGCCCGGCGACGAAGCTGCGGTCGATCTTCAGCCGCCCGATCGGAAAGCGCTTCAGGTAGGCCAGGCTCGAATAGCCGGTGCCGAAGTCGTCGATCGCCAGCTTCACGCCCAGTTGCGCGAGGGCGTGCAGGCGCTGCATCGCATCGGGCGCGTCGTGGATCAGGCACGACTCGGTGAGTTCGAGCTCCAGCCACTGCGGCGGCAGGCCCGCGCCGCGCAGCGTCGCGGTGACGCCTTCGACGAAGCCCGGCTGCTGGAACTGCAAGGCCGACACATTGACCGACACCGTCAGCCGCAGGCCCGCCGCCAGCCACGCCGCGGCCTGGTTGACGGCGCGCCCGAGCACCCAGTCGCCGAGCGCGACGATGAAGCCGCTCTCTTCGGCGACCGGGATGAACTCGCCCGGCGCGATGTCGCCGAGCTCGGGGTCGCGCCAACGGATCAGCGCCTCGGCCCCGACCACCCGGCCGCTGTGCAGGTCGACCTGCGGCTGGTAGTGCAGCCGGAAGCGCCCCTGCGCGAGCGCCAGGCGCATCGCGTGGTCGAGCTGCAGGCGCGATCGCGCAGGCCCAGTGGTCGGCGTGGCGCGCGGCCGGTGGAAGCGAAAGCCGGCGCGGCCGGCGCGCTTGGCGTCACGCATCGCGGCGTCGGAGCGGCGCAGCAGTTCGTCCAGCGTGGCGCCGTCGTTCGGGTGCAGCGCCAGGCCCAGGCTGGCGGTCACGGTGAAGCTCATGTCGCCGTGCGTGAACGGGCGATCGAGCGCCGCCAGCACGCGCCGTGCGGCGGCCTCGGCGCCCTGCTCGTCGGTCTGGTGGACGAGCACCACGAACTCGTCGCCGCCCAGGCGCGCCACCGTGTCGACCTGGCGCACGCAAGCCTTGATGCGCTCGGCCACGTCGAGCAGCACGCGGTCGCCGAATGCGCTGCCCAGCGTTTCGTTGATGTGGCTGAAGCGATCCAGGTTGAGGAACAGCAGCGCGAACGGCGTGCCGTCGCGCCGGGCCATCGCCAGTGCGCCCTCGACACGGTCGGCGAGCAGCCGGCGGTTCGGCAGCCCGGTCAGTGCGTCGGTGTACGACAGCACCTGGATGCGCTGGTTGGCTTCGAGCTGCGCCGTGATGTCGCGGAACACATGCACCCGGCCGATCGGCTGGCCGTGCATGCGCTGCGGCGTCGTCACCCGCTCGAGCACGATGCCGCCGTCCAGCCGCAGCAACTCGCGCTCGCTCGGCGGCAGCGCCGCGTCGAGCGCTGCCGCGTCGTGCGCAACCCGCTCGCCACCGGCGGCGCTGCGGCGCATCCAGGCGTGCACCGCGTCGTCGTCGCGCCGCTCGAGCAGTTCTGCCGGCATCTTCCACAGTTGTGCAAAGCGCTGGTTGAAGTGGCGGATGCGCCCGGCGAGGTCGGTGACGAGGATGCCGTCGAGCGTCGACTCGAGCGTGGCGCGCAGGTCGGCCACGCTGTCGTCGAGCGCGCGCTCGGCGCGCAGCTGCGCGCTGCGGTCGTGCAGCACGACCACGTACAGCGCCGTGCCGTCGTCGCCGGCAACGCGCTCGACGCGGCGCGTGACCGCCACGGTGGCGCCGTCGGCGCCGCGCACCAGCGTGTCGGACTCGATCGTCTCGGCCAGGCCGTCGGCCACCTCGCCCCAGAAGCACAGGTCTTCGGGGGTGGCGGCGAGTTCGAGCACGCCGCGGCCGAGCAGCTCGCGCACGTCGCGCGCCATCAGCGTGGCGGCGGCTCGATTGGCTGCAACGACGCGCAGCGTGCGCGCATCGACCAGCCAGACCGCGTCGAGCATCGCCTCGATCAGGCGGCTCCAGACGCTCAGCGCCGGGCTGCCGGCGGCCCGCACGGCGACGTGGCTGGTCACCTCAGGGCCCTCGCATCAGGCCGCGGCGAGCGCGTCGTCGCGGGCGAGCACGCGCGGCTCGAAGAAGTACGCGGCGCGCGGGCGCGGCGCCAGGTAGTCGAGCGACTCCACCGGCAGCTGCGCCGGCCGCAGGCTGCGCCGGATGCCCAGCCCGTGGCTCGCTTCGAGGTCGAGGATCAGCGCCTCGTCGCGCGGCACGCCGGCGGCGTGCACCAGCACGCGCGGCTTGAGGGGGCGCGACGAGTTCACGCCCACCACCATCGCGTAACGGTCGTCGGTGAGCTGCACCGTCGAGCCGGCCGGGTACACGCCCATCATGCGGATGAAGGCGCCCAGGATCGCGGTGTCGAACGTGTTCTTGCCCTGAGCGAACAGCAGCGAGATCGACTCGTGCGGCGTCAGCGCGCGCGCGGCCAGGTGCGGGTTGCACAGGTTGTCGTAGCGGTTCACCAGCGCGACGATGCGCGCCGCCGCGGTCACGCGATCGGTGTTCAGGCGCAGCGGGAAGCCGCTGCCATCGGCGTGCTCGTGGTGCTGCGCGATCACCAGCGTCGCGCCGTTCGACAGGCCCATCTTGCGGGCGTGCACGACGCCGTGTGCAACGTGCTCTTCGTAAAAGCTCTGCTCCGAGGCGCTGAAGTGGTCGACGTGGTGGCGCACCCGCTCGGGCAGGTCGAGCTTGCCGATGTCGTGCAGCATCGCGCCCACGCCGAGGTCGAGCATGTCGGCGCCCGACAGGCCGAAGGTGCGCCCCATCAGCAGCGAGATCACGGTCACGTTGAGCGCGTGCATCGAGGCCTTGTCGCCGGCCGCGTCGGTCAGCAGCCGGATGCACAGCTCCTGCTCGCCCAGCATCTTGTCGACCAGCGCCTGCGACAGCTTCTCGGCCTGGACGCGCGCCTCCTGCGGCTGCTGCGTCACCAGTTCGGTGACGTATTGGCAGCCCTGTGCGGCCTCGGCGAACTGGCGCTCGCACAGCTTCAGCGCGGCGCGTTGCTCGGCCAGGCGGCGCTGGTGTTCGCGCCGCGCGGCGAGCTCGGGCGAGGCCGGCAGCGCGCCGATCGGGCTGGTGGCCGGCTCGGCCTCGGCAAGGCCGGTGGCCGCAGCCGGAGCGGCGGGCGCCGTTGCACTGGCGGGCGCGGCCGCAAGGCCGTCCACGGCGCTGGCCGTGAAGCCGGTCGTGTCGGGCGGCACTGCGGCCGGCGCGGCGCCGACGCCGCGATCGAGCGCGCCAGGCCGGGTGGCAACGCCGCGCTCGGCCCATTCGACCGCGTCACTGTGGGCCGGCGACCAGCGCACGCGGCGCACGCCGAGCGAGCGGATCGTCGCGATCTGTTCGGCGCTGGCGACCTTGAAGCTGCCGAGCGGGAACGGGTGCGACATCCAGCTCATGTCGAGGTGCACGAACATGCCCACGCGCAACTCGTCGACGTCGATCAGCTCTTTACCGGCCACTGCTTTCATCCGTTCGGGGCGCGTGGGCAACAGGCCCACGCGGCTTGTCGGACATATCGGCGCGGCGGCGCCGGACTTGAATCACGCCCGGCAAACCGCCGGCCGCGCGCCGCGCTCGCCCGTCAGCGCCTCAGCGCTGAATGCGCGTGGACAGCACGATCGCCGAGGTCGTGCGCTCGACGCCGTCGAGCGCACCGATGCGGTCGATCAGCGCGTCGAGCTCGCCGATCGACGTGGCCGCGACGATCGCGATCAGGTCGAACGGCCCGCTGACCGAGTGCAGCACCCTCACCTCGGCGATCTTGCGCAGCGCAAGCTCGATCGCCGCGCTGCGCTTGGGCGCCAGCGTGATCAGCACGTGGGCGCGCACCAGCCCGGCCTCGAGCGCGTCGGGCACGGTCACGGTGTAGCCCGAGATCACGCGCTGGCGCTGCAACCGCTCCATCCGGCTTTGCACCGTGGTGCGCGACAGCTTCAGCGCGCGTGCCAGCACCGCGGTGGGGGTGCGGGCGTCTTCGCGCAGCAGCGCGAGCAGGGCCAGGTCGGTGGCGTCGAGCGCGGGGCTTGTCATTGTGCCGTTCTTATGGCTTCAATACGCCGAAGTATGCACTTTGATTCGTCTGATTTGTCGATGCAGTTTGCCCGCGCACTGCAGAAAATCTCCCTCATTCACGCCCCACGCACTGGAGTTCTCCATGAAAGACATCCTCGTCATCGGCGCCGGCAAGATCGGCGCGGTGGTCGCCGAGATGCTGGTCGACACCCCGCAGGACGGCGGCTACCGCGTCACGGTGGCCGACCGCTCGGCCGCGCTGCTGGCGCAGATCGACGCCGATCCGCGCCGCTCGAGCCGGCTCTCGACGCTGGTGCTGGACATCGGCGACGCTGCCGCCGTGCGCGCGGCGCTGCAAGGCCGCTACGCGGTGCTCAATGCCGCGCCCTACCACCTGACGCTGCCGGTGGCGCGCGCCGCGGTCGACGCCGGCGTGCACTACCTCGACCTCACCGAAGACGTGGCCAGCACCCGCGCGATCCGCGCGCTGGCACCGCAGGCACGCAGCGCGCTGATGCCGCAGTGCGGGCTGGCGCCGGGCTTCATTTCGATCGTCGCCGCCGACCTGGCGCGCCGCTTCGACGCGCTCGACTCGGTGCGCATGCGCGTGGGCGCCTTGCCCGCCTACCCGAGCAATGCGCTGAACTACAACCTGACCTGGAGCACCGAAGGCGTCATCAACGAGTACTGCGAGCCGTGCGAGGCGATCGTCGACGGGCATCTGTGCTCGGTGCCGGCGCTCGAGGAACGCGAGGAGTTCTCGCTCGACGGCGTGCTCTACGAGGCCTTCAACACCTCCGGCGGCCTGGGCACGCTGTGCGAGACGCTGGCCGGGCGGGTGCGCACGCTCAACTACCGCACCATCCGCTACCCCGGCCACGCCGCGATCATGAAGGCGCTGCTGCACGACCTGCGCCTGAAGGACCGGCGCGACGTGCTCAAGGACATCCTCGAGCAGGCGCTGCCCTCGACGATGCAGGACGTGGTGATCGTCTTCGTCACCGTCGCCGGCCTGCGCGATGGCCGGCTGCAGCAGGACACCTACGCCCGCAAGGTCTACAGCCACGTGCTGGCCGGCAAGATGCGCAGTGCGATCCAGATCACGACGGCGTCGAGCCTGTGCGCGATGCTCGACCTGCTCGCCGCCGGCGAGTTGCCGCAGCGCGGTTTCGTGCGCCAGGAAGAGGTGCCGCTGGCCGCGTTCCTGGCCAACCGCTTCGGGCGCGCCTACGCGGCCGATGCGCTCGCGCATGCCGCATGAACTCATGGGGTCATTTTGTGACTGATCGGTGCATCCGATCGCGTTCGGCTAGCGTAACCCCCGTGTCGGAGCACTTTCGCCCCGTCGACAAGGAAGCGCTCACATGCCGGACAGCACCGCCGTTGCCGTCAATTGGATCGAACAGGGGTTGGTGCCCGACCGCGTGGTGCGGCTCGGAATCCGCCGCCTGCTGAAGGCCCGCCTGGCCGAACTGCACACGGCCGACGTGTGCGCGGCGGCCGGCCTGACCCAGGCTTTCGTCGACGAGCTGCGCGCCGCGCCGCTCGCGCTGCTGCCCGAAAAGGCGAACGAACAGCACTACGAAGTGCCCGCCGCGTTCTTCGGCGCGGCACTCGGCCCGCACCGCAAGTACAGCAGTTGCTTCTGGCCCGAGGGCGTGGCCACGCTGGCGCAGGCCGAGGCGGCCGCGCTGCACACCACCTGCGAACGCGCCGGCCTGGCCGACGGCCAGCAGGTGCTGGAACTGGGTTGCGGCTGGGGCTCGCTGACGTTGTGGATGGCCGAGCGCCACCCGGGCAGCCACATCACCGCGCTGTCGAACTCGAACTCGCAACGCGAATACATCGAGGCGCAGGCGGCCGAACGCGGCCTGACCAATGTGCGCGTGATCACCGGCGACTTCAACGACTTCGACACCGGGCAGCGTTTCGACCGCATCGTGTCGGTCGAGATGTTCGAGCACCTGCGCAACTGGCCGCGCGCGTTCGCCAACGTGGCGCGCTGGCTCGGCCCGCAGGGGCGCTTCTTCATGCACGTGTTCGCCCACCGCGGCGCGCCCTACGCGTTCGTCGAGCGCGACGCGAGCGACTGGATGAGCCGGCATTTCTTCTCCGGCGGCATGATGCCCAGCGACGACCTTGCGCTGCACTGCCAGGACGACCTGCGGCTGCTGCGGCGCTGGCGCTGGGACGGCAGCCACTACGCGCGCACCGCCGAGGCCTGGCTGCGCAACATGGACGATCAACGCGACGCGCTGATGCCGCTGTTCGAGCGCACCTATGGCCAAGAAGGCCGCGACGGCAAAGAGGCTGCCGCGGTCTGGTGGATGCGCTGGCGGCTGTTCTTCATGTCGGTGGCCGAGTTGTTCGGCTACGACGGCGGCCAGCAGTGGTGGGTCAGCCACTACCTGTTCGAGCGACGCGCATGATCGCGTCGACGGCCCCCGCGGGCGCCGGCAGCGCGACACCGGCGCGCGCCGCGAAGCCGACCCGCGCGATCCAGATCGCCAACTTCGTCGTGTTCCAGGCGGCCTGGTTCGCTGCCGTGCTCGGTGCGGCGCACGGGCTGCCGCTCTGGGGCACCGCCGCGGTGGTCGTGGCCATCGCCTGGCATCTCGCGGTCTCGGCGCGCCCGCTGCAGGAGGCCAGGCTGGTCGCGCTGGCGTGCCTGATCGGGCTGGTGGTCGAAAGCGCCAACGCGATGCAGGGCTTCGTGGCGTACCCGTCGGGCCAGCCCGACCCGCTCCTGGCGCCGTACTGGATGGTCGCGCTGTGGGGGTTGCTTGCGATCGCGCTGAACGTGACGATGCGCTGGCTGAAGCGGCGCTGGTGGCTCGCGGCGGTGCTCGGCGCGGTGGCCGGGCCGGCCTCGTTCGCGTCCGGCGTCGAGCTCGGTGGTGCGCGCTTCATCGACGCCACGCCGGCGCTGGCGACGATGGCCGTCACCTGGGCGCTGTTGATGCCGCTGCTGGTGTGGCTTGGGATGCGCTACGACGGCGTGGCCGTGCCGCAGGTGCCGCATGGCTGACGCCGCGCTCATGTGGCACGCCGCGCTGCCCGGCTTGGCGCTGATCGCGCTGCTCGCCGGGCTGACCTGGCTGGCCAGCCTGGTGCGCCGCGACGTGAGCCTGGTCGACCGCACCTGGGGCCTGTTCATCGCCGGCGCCGCGATCGTCTACGCGCTCGTGCTGCCCGCAGCCGGCGCGCGCAGCGCCTGGCTGCTGCTGCTGGTGGTCGCCTGGGCGCTGCGCCTGAGCCTGTTCATCACCTGGCGCAACTGGGGCCACGGCGAAGACCGCCGCTACCGCGAGATCCGCGCGCGCAACCAGCCGAACTTCGCGCTCAAGAGCCTCGTCCTCATCTTTGCGCTGCAGGCGCTGCTCGCCTGGACGGTCTCGACGCCGTTGCTCGCCGGCATGGCCAGCGCCGCACCGCTCACCGCCCTCGACGCGGTGGGCATCGCGGTGGCGGTGTTCGGCATCGCCTTCGAGGCCGTCGCCGACGCGCAGATGGCGCGCTTCAAGGCCGACCCGGCCCAGCGCGGCCAGGTGATGGACCGCGGCGTGTGGCGCTACTCCCGCCACCCCAACTACTTCGGCGAGACCTGCATCTGGTGGGGCCTGTGGCTGGTCGCCTTGGCCGGTGCGGGCTGGGCCGGCGCGTGGAGCGTGGCTTCGCCGCTGCTGATGACGGTGCTGCTGCTGAAGGTCTCGGGCGTGAGCCTGCTCGAAAAGGACATCGTCGAGCGGCGCCCGGCCTACCGCGACTACATCGCCCGCACCAACGCGTTCGTGCCCGGCCGGCCGCGGCGCGCGGGGTCGCCATGAACCCGCCGGGCCGTCCCGAGGGCGAATGCCGCAGTGCGCCGTTCGGTGGCCCGGTGAACGCCGTGTCACGGCTGCGCATGGCGCTTTGCGCCCTCGCGCTGCTCGGCCCGGCACTGCTCGGGGCACCGGCGCTCGCCGAGGCGCAGCCGGCGCCGGCACCGTCCGGCGTGTGGGACTTCAGCGTCTCGCTCGACGGCAAGCCGATCGGCCGGCACCGCTTCACCGTCACCGCGCAGGGCGACACACGCCAGGTGCACAGCGTGGCCGAGTTCGCCGTCAAGTTTCTCGGCATCACCGTCTACCGCTACCACCACGAGGCCCGCGAAGAATGGCGCGGCGACTGCCTGACCGCACTCACCTCGACAACCGACGACCACGGCACGCACAGCAGCGTGCGCACCGAATACGCCGGCGACACGCTCACCGTGTACGCCGGCGGCCCGCCGCTGGTGCTGCCGGGCTGCGTGATGAGCTACGCCTACTGGAACCCGGCAATGCGCACGCAGACGCGGCTGCTCAACGCCCAGACCGGCCGCTACGACGCCGTGCGCATCGGCGCGGCCGGCAGCGGCTCGATCGACGTGCATGGCCAGCCCGTGCCGGCGACGCGCTGGCGCATCACCGGGCCGCCACACCCGATCGACGTGTGGTATTCGGCCCGGGACGCGTGGGTCGGCCTGGATTCGACGGTGGCCGGTGGCCGCACGCTGAGCTATCGATTGCCGTAAAGCGCCCGCCTCCCGCCTCCCATCACGCCCGCCTCCCATTCACCCGAGGAAAACGTCATGCGCCTTGCCCCGTCGGTCGCGCTCGCGGCCCTGACCACCGCCCTGTCCGGCCTGACCGGCTGCGCCGCCCTGACCGAGCCGCCGGCCCGGCCCGTCACGCTCGTCCCGCACGTCGACCTGCCGCGGTTCATGGGCGACTGGTACGTGATCGCCAACATCCCGACCTTCCTCGAGAAGGGTGCCCACAACGCCAAGGACACCTACCGCCTCGACCCCGACGGCACCATCGCCACCACCTTCAGCTTCAATGCCGGCACCTTCGACGGGCCGCGCAAGCACTACGAGTCACGCGGCTTCGTGATGGACGGCGGCGCCGGCGCGGTCTGGGGCCAGCAGTACATCTGGCCGTTCAAGGCCGACTACCGGATCTCGTACCTCTCGCCCGACTACACCGAGACCGTGATCACGCGCGCCAAGCGCGACTACGTCTGGATCATGGCGCGCACGCCGACGATCCCCGAGGCCGACTACGAGCGCCTGAAGGCCTTCGTCGGCACGCAGGGCTACGACGTGCGGCTGCTGCAGCGCGTGCCACAGGCCGGCGGCGTTCGGTAGCGGGGTAACGGGACCCCGCGCCCGGTCGGGGCGACCGGCTACGGCAGGTGGGCCATGAAGTGCGCGAGGGCGCGCAATTCGTCGTCGCCCAGCGGGTAGACCACATCGGGCATCGCGGCCACGCCGCCCCCGGTGCGCGTGCCGGCCTTGAAGGCACGCAATGCGCTCAGCAGATAGTCTTCGCGCTGCGCGGCGGTGCGCGCCGCGGCCTGCATGCCGGCGTAGTCGTCGCGGTGGCACGACGCGCAGCGGTTGCGCAGCGCGAGTTGTTGACCGGCGGCATACAGCGCCGCATCGGCAGCGCCGTTCGACCCGGCTGCAGGTGGCTTCTGAGCGGCGAAGTAGGCGGCGAGATTGCGGATGTCGTCGTCGGTCAGGCTGGCCGCCATCGGCTGCATGACCGGGTTCTTGCGCACACCGCTGCGAAAGAACACCAGCTGCCACTGCAGGAAGCCGTCGGGCTGGCCCGCCAGCGACGGCGTCTGTGCGGTTTGCGAGACGCCCTGGGGCCCGTGGCAGGCGAAGCAGACCTGGGCCTTGGCGGCGCCGGCCGCAAGATCGACGGCGGCGCCGGCGGTGGTGACCGCGAGCCAGAGAGCCAGGCAGACTGCAGTGCGTTTCATCGGACTTCCATCGTTCGGGATTCACTGGCTGCAGGCCGCCCGCCGGCAATGCCCGGCTGGCCACCCGAGCGGGCGATCCGCCTACTTCCCGTAGCTGATGCGGTAGATGGCACCGGCCCAGTCGTCGGCGACCAGGATCGAGCCGTCGGCGGCCACCACGATGTCGGCCGGGCGCCCGGTGTAGCTCTGGTCGCCGTTGATCCAGCCGCTGGCGAAGACCTCCTGCCTGATCTTCTTGCCCTGCGGGTCGGTCACGACCCGCATGATGCGTGCGCCCTGGTACTTGTGGCGGTTCCACGAGCCGTGCTCGGCAATCAGGATGTTGTTGGCGTACTCGGCCGGAAACTGCTTGCCGGTGTAGAACTTCATGCCCAGTGGCGCCACGTGCGCACCGAGCTTGAGCGCCGGCGGCGTGAACTCCGAACACTTGTGACCCATCGCGTACTTCGGGTCGGGCAGGTCGCCCTGGTGGCAATACGGGTAGCCGTAGTGCGCGCCGATCTTGGTGATGTGGTTGAGCTTGTCGCTGGGCAGGTCGTCGCTGATCCAGTCGCGGGCGTTCTCGGTGAACCAGTAGTCGCCGCTGCGCGGGTCGATGTCACCGCCCACGCTGTTGCGCACGCCGATCGCCACCAGTTCGGCCTGGCCGGTGGCGGGATTGACGCGGCGCACCTGCGCCAGGCTGGTCGGCGGCAGGCACTCGTTGCACGGCGGGCCGAACGGCACATAGAGCCAGCCGGCCTTGTCGAAGGTCAGGTACTTCCAGCCGTGTGCCACGTACGACGGCATGTCGTCGTAGACCACCTTCGGGGCGGGCATCTTGTCGAGGTTGTCTTCCGCGTTGTCGTACCTCAGGATCTTGTCGATGTCGACGACATACAGCGCGCCGTCGCGAAAGGCCAGGCCGGTGGGCATCTTCATGCCGGTCAGGATCGGCTTGACCACCTTGTTGCCCTCGGGCCCGGTGATGGCGTAGACCGTGCCGGCGCTGAACGAGCCGACGAACAGCGTGCCCTTGTCGCCCCAGGCCATCTGCCGGGCGCTGTTCACGCCGCTGGCGTAGACCTCGATCTTGAAGCCCTTCGGCAGCTTCACGGCCTTCAGGTTGGTCTGCAGCTCCGCCAGCGGCGTCGGCAGCGCCGGGCCCGCCGGCGGCGCCAGGCCTTTCTGGGCCGCGGTTTCGTCACCGAGGAACCAGTCCGCCGGTGGGTGCTCCCAGAACTCCTTCTTGGTCGAGTCGTAGCTCTTGAGCGGCTGCGCGGCCGTGGCCAGACAGGCCGTGGCGCACGCGGCGGCGACGACTGCGCGACTCCACGCGCCGGGTGCGCGTGAACCTTTTCGATCGATCATGGGGGTGTCTCCTCGTTGGTTTGGGCATCTGCGATGCCCCTTCATGGGAGCACGTGTGCCGGCGCGGCGCAGCTAGCGGATTCCCTAGCGCTTCGGCGCTGCGATGCGATCGCCAACGACACGGACCTGGGGATTGACAGCCAGCTATCCCATTCGATGCGGCAACCACAGCGCGATGACCGGGAACGCGATCAGGATCACCAGCCGCAGGATGTCGGTGGCCACGAACGGCAGCACGCCCTTGAAGATGGTCGTGAAGCTCACGTCCTTGACGACGCTCTTGATCACGAACACGTTCATGCCCACCGGCGGGTGGATCAGGCCGAGTTCGACCGTCATCACGATGACGATGCCGAACCAGATCGGGTCGAAGCCGAGCGCGGTGATCACCGGGAAGATGATCGGCACGGTCAGGATGATCATCGCCATCGCGTCCATCAGGCAGCCCAGCACCAGGTACATCAGCATGATCAGCGCGAGCACGCCGTAGCGGCCCACGCCCAGGCCGGTGAGGAACGCGGTGAGCTGCTGCGGCGCCTGCGTGATCGTCAGGAAGTAGCCGAACAGCAGCGCACCGATCAGCACCGTGAACACCGCCGCCGCGGTGCGGGTGGCCTGCAGCAGCGCCTCGCGGGTGTTGGCACGGTTGAGCTTGCCGCGCAGCACGCCGAGCAGGTAGGCGCCGCTGGCGCCGACGCCGCCGGCCTCGGTGGGTGTGAAGAAGCCGCCGTACAGGCCACCGATCACGAACACGAACAGCGCCAGCGGCGCCCACACCAGCTTGAGCGCGGCCAGCCGCTCGGGCCACGGCCGCGGCTGGCCGGCCGGCAAGAAGCCCGGTCGCAGCTTGACGATCAGCGTGATCGTCAGCACGTACATCGTCATCGCCAGGAGGCCGGGCAGGATGCCGGCCATGAACAGCTTGCCGATGTCCTGCTGGGTCAGGATCGCGTAGACCGCCAGCACCGTCGACGGCGGCAGCATCGCGCCGAGCGTGCC
>JAGWTP010000107.1 GCA_028868895.1 Burkholderiales bacterium | reverse complement strand
TCGTTCCACAAGTCGGGTGACCGGCACTCGCCGAACGCCAAGACCTGGACCGACCGGGTCAAGGACCTGTTCAAGTGAGACCGGGCGCGGCACCGCGAGGCGCCGCCGCCGCCGGCCCGCGGTGAACGCTCACGGATCGATGCTGATCGCCTGCGCCAGGTTCAGCGCACCCGACTGGCTGAAATTGACCTCGACCTTGGCGCCGTTGACCAGCATCCCGCCTTGCGGGGTGACGCCGTTGGTCTGAATGGTCAGTCCGTTGACGACGAAGCTCGTCGGCGTGACCTCGTAGACCAGGCCGCTCGTCTCCAGGAACGCACCGGTCCCCTCGCCACCCAACGCACCGATGGCGTGGAACGACACCGTGTAGGCGACCAGCCCGCTGGCGGTGTTCGTTGCCTCGATCTCCACACCGGCGCCATCGATCAATTGCGACGCGGTGCCATCGCCAAAGGCCACGTTCGGCGCGAGCGTGACTGCAGCGCTGCTGGTCGTTCCTTCGTGCTGCCAGGTCAGGACGAAGCTGCCGGCCGCACTGTTGAGCTGGCTCACGATGCCCTGGTAGTCGACGGTTGCCCCGTCGGGCGGAGAGGTCAGCACCGCCACCGAATTGCCGGTCACGATATTGCCGCTGACACCGCTGACGCTGCCGACCACGTCGACAAACACCCCGTCACCCAACGCGGCGGGCGATGCGCCATTGAGAAACTGCGCGTGTGAGGCATCCACCGGCACGCCGCGCACCAGGAAGTTGGCCGGCCCCACGTAACTGGTGATCGTGCCGCTCAACTCCACCGGAGCGGGCTGGGTGGCGTAAGCGCGAATGCCGCTCGCCATGACCACGCCGCTGACGGCGTCGGATTGGCCCTGCACCACGACATACGCGCCCGCGGCGAGGCTCGGCACGACTCCGGCCAGCGCCGGCGCGCCGGCATCGATCGGCACACCGGCCACCTCGAAGCGGGTGCCCGAGAGCTTCGAGACCAGCCCGCCGATCTGCACCGGCCCCGAGACCCCTTGCAGGGTTCGGATGTGGATGACCCCCGCGGCGACCACGCCGTTGCCACTCGGCGGCACGCCATCGCTCCACACATTGACCATCTGCCCCGCGGCCAGGTTCATGCCTGCCGGCAAGACGCTGGTCGTGGTGTCGTAGCGCACGGTCACGCCGCCGATCTGGAACGTGCCGGCGCTGGCGTTCAGGTTGGTGACCATCCCGGTGATGCGTGTCACGGTGTTCGTGCCGAGCAGTTGCTCGATCAGCGTCGCCTGGATGTACCCCTGGCCGTTCGCGTCGACGCCGTAGGCCCCGTGCACCTCCAGTTGCATGCCGACCGCGAGTCCGGCGTAGTTCGCCAGGCCGGTGTAGTACGTGACCGGGCCGGCATGGGGGTCGGTATTGACGCGAACCGGCACGCCGTTGACCGTGAAGCCGGCAGCGGAAAGCGTCGAGACCGGCCCCATCAGCTCTGGTGCGATCAGCACCGTCGATGGGTTGCCCTGGGCGTCGAGCTGGATCTGGAGTTGCCCACCCAGCTCGACTGCCGCCGAGGTCACCTGCCTGGCTTCGTCACGGTCGGTGCCGGCAAAGTATTGCGGTGTCGCGCTGCTGTACGCCGTGCCGTCGAGTACCACGCTGCCAAAGCCCGTGACCGTGCCCATCGAAATGCCGGTCCCGCCGGTGCCCACGCCACCACCGGTGGACGCCACCATCGTGCCCCCGCCACCGCAGGCTGCGAGCGCCGCGAGCAGCAGGGCGCCGATGGCAGCGCGGATCGATCTGTTCATGTTCACGGTGTGCTCCCCCGTTCCGCGTGGTCCGCGGATTGGCGCTCCAACGCCAAGTCTTCCGACCAATAGTAGGCGCCAAATCGCATGCGGCAGGTCGCATCCTCACGAGTTTGGTCGGCTTCATACCGGCGCGCCGCTTCGGCAATCATTTCGCTGCGGGCCTGGGCCCAGAGTCTGCGCGCCAGCTCACTCAGGTGTTGTGCGGACTCGGCCGTGATTCCCACGGCGAACACACTCTGTTCCAGATGGGTTGCCTCTATCAGCAGGTTTGCCACGGCAGCGGCGGCATGGTCCGACAAGTTGGCGCCGAACAACTCCAGCAGCTCCGGCGAGCCCGCGGTGGGAACGAAGCCTTGCCGAAGCGGCACGATCACCTCGTGGCCCCGATCCTTGCCCACCGTCACCAGCCCCAGCCGCATCAGCTCCGACAAGACGGTGTACGGATGCACGTCCTGCGTGATGCTGCGCGACAGTGCCTCGAACGAGGGCGCCGAACCGAGCCGTGGCAAGGGCTTGGGCCGCCTGCGCCGGTCGCGGTACTGCGGGTCCTGCACCCAACGAGCGAACACCTGAGAACCGATCGAAACTGCGCGTGCGGTGCGCCCGTTCAAGCGCCCCTGGCGCCACGCGCGCACGTCCTTGCGATGCACGCCGCTGAGCAGGCTGAGCGCCGAATCGGTGCCCAGTCGGCCCGCGCGGTTCAATTCAAGGCGCGCCTGCTCGACGAACAGCGGCTTGAGCTCCGTGGCCAGGCGGGAGTAGTCTGCGCCGCTGGCCAGGAGCAGACGTATCAACGGCGCCAGCACGGCCCCGATCGCGCTCAGCACCGGGTCGATCGGTGGTGCCGGGTGTGCGGCTGGCCCGGTGTCGGGCAATCGGCGAGGTGGGCGCGCCATGGAAATGGTGAGTGCCGTTGATTTGAGCCGAATGAACTCTGTCAGGCCGACGAAACGACTGCACGGGCATTGCGCACCGGCACCTGGTCTCGGAAGTGCTTCTGATAGAGCAACAGATAACCTGCCTGAAATAGTGCGCCGATGACGAACGGGGCCACCAGGAAACCATTGTCGAACGCGTATCCCGCAATCGCAGGACCGAAGGATCGCGGAACTTGCCGCGATACCTTCGAGATCATTCCGGCAAAGCCGCGCCGCTGGTTTCGGACCAGTCCGGCCGTGATGGCCGATCGCGGCCCATTGGTGGCTCGATTGAGCGTGTTGTGCAGAAGAAAGAAGGCCATGGCAACGGGAAAGCTGGGGGCCATCGGCAACCCCAGCAGCATTGCCAACGCTGCCAGCCTGAACGTCACCACCACATTCATCAGGCCATACCTGCTCGTGAATCGACCCGCAATCTGCGAAGACAGCGCAGCGAGGATGAAACCTGCGCACATCAACAGCGAAATCCTGGAACTGCCGACGTGAAAGCGTATGGCAAACCAATAGGAAACCAATGGTCCGGTCAAGCCGATTCCTGTACCTTGCAGGAAGTTGACGAGGCCGAGCTTCGCGAGGTTCCGGTTTTCCGTCGTTCTGAGCTTCCTTTCCACGGCGACGGGAACGGCCTCGATCTGCAGGAGGTGTTGATCCCGCGCCAGAGCGATGAACATCAGCGAGAACAAACCCGCGATCGATGCCACCGCAAAGACGATGATGAAGCTCGACGAGCCCGCCACAAACCGCGCCGCGAACAGGTCCGGCAGCGTACCGAGGGCAGCGCCGACCGCCATTCCAAGGAAGCCGACCGTCGCATTGAGACGCAGCGCTCTGGTCCATTCGCTCGCGCTCAACCCCTGGGTCATCCAGGCCTGTTCAAGTGACGAGAACGGCCCGGCCGAACCACTCGCACCGCGCCCGAAGCTTCCGACGACTGCGGCCGTTGCCAGAACCAGCGTGTTCGTGCTGGCGATCGCGGCGAGGCATGCGATCACGTAGATGGTGTCGTAGGCGATCAGAAAGTCCTTGCGTCCATATTTGTCGCTGGCCATCGACGTCGCGATCGTGAGCGTCACGCCGAATACGAGTCCGACGGCCAAGACGGAGCCGATCTCGGACCCGGACCAATGCAGCGATCGAAGGTACAACGCGAAGTCGACCGCCAGCACCCCTTGCGCCACGCTTCGAGCCGCCCGGGAGCAAAGCAACCAGAACACATGCCTGGGCAAGGCTGGCGCGGCTGCCGGTCGCGAATGCGTCATGACCATCGCGCTGCCCGTTCGGTCAGGAACGACCACGCCGCCACATGCGCGTCGGCATTGCGCACCAGGCCCTTGAAGTTGTGGCCGGCATTCCTGAATTCGCAAATACTCAACGGAGGCGAAAGTCCTCGGTCGATGGCCAACTCATTCATCGTTGCGGCCCAGCGGTAGGCCCGGTCATGCCGAGTCACGCCCTGCTGCTGATCGATCGCCGTTGACCGGCGCAGGTTCGGCCCCGAGCGGCGATCGCGGGTGCCGATGAAGACGCAGCCCGGAACTTTGAGGTAGTCGCCCGACCGAAACGACGTCGACGAACCGAGCATCCCGCCCGTTCCCCACGGATACGCGTGGGTGTCGTCGGGGAACGTGTACCAGCCGGCCGCGCTCACCACGTAGCGCGAGACATGGCGCGGGTGTGCCATCACGAATCGATGCACGAACTGGCCGCCGCCGGAGTGCCCGAACAGATACACCGGTCGATCGTTCAAGCCGAACAAGTCGAGCGCCTCGGGCAACAGGCTCAACAAGGCAAGATCGGCGCGGCGCCCCCGATCGGGACGACCGAGCCGTTGGTAGTCGGGGAAACGCTCCCTGTCGAAGATCGGCACAAGCAGCAGCCCATCGTTGGCGCGCACCAGTGGCGCGAAGGCGTCGAAGTAGTCTTCGGCCAGACGGTGCACGCCATGCACCGCCACGAGCACCGGCGTATTCGGGCCGGGATCGACCGGCGCCGAACACAGGCAGTTCAAGCCGTCGGGGCCGGCAGCGACTCGCACCGGTTCGGTTCGGTTCGCGGCCTCGACGTTCATGGCGCCGGACGCGAGGCGAGTTGTCTCAGGATCGGGAACAACCTGCTCACGACTCGCGGATCGGCGAGTTCGTCTGCGGTATGAACCGGAACGCCGACCGCCTCGGCGGCCTCCCGCATTGCCAGCGGCGAGGTCGTCAGCACGCCGCTGATGGCGATCAGAGGCAGGTGGTGTTTAGCCAACCATTGCTCGCCCGCGACGGCGCTCATGGCGTCGGGAGCGGCAAACAACACCGCGTCGACCATCTTGGCGAAGCGGGCCGATTGCACGAGGGCCGACGTTTCGCACTGCAGCAGGCCGTCGGCCACTTCGATGACGAGGCACTGCGCGCCCGCCATCGCGACATGCGCGCTCAACTGCGCCAGCACCGTCTCGAGCGTCTCCGGCGGGAGACCCGCGGTGCTGGCATAGCCGACGTCGGTGAAATCCAGGACCGGCGAGGCGCCGGCATCGGCCATCAACCAGCGGTCACCACCGGCACCTGTGCCAGTGACCTTCGCGGCACCCACGCGATGCCCCAGGCGGCGCAGGCCGGCGATCAGGTTCGCTGCCGTGGTGGTCTTGCCCGCGTTCATGCTCGAGCCGACCACGGCGACCGTGAACGCCGGCCGCATCTTGGCCGGCGCGCCGAGCGCGCCGCGCCGCACGTTGAGCACCCCGGCCCGATCCGCCAGCAGCCCGATGGGTTCGATTTGCGTGGCCGGTCGCATGCCGGCGTGGCGGCTGCGCACGCGCGCCGCAATGCCGCCGGCCGCAACCAGGTGGCACGACGAGAGATCGTCGGGCACAAATGCTTCGTATTGGTCGGGTGCGTAGCGCGCGCCGTAGGCCACCACGATTTCGTCACCCAGCCACAGGCGAGCGCGCCGGCTGTCAGCCGACTCCAGGTGCTGGTGTTGACCGAGTTGGACGACCCGCGCCAGCACCAGGTCACCGGCGCTGGGCTTTTGGTCGGTGACGAGGGCGGTGGCGTCCGAGAGGTTGACGCGGCGCACGCTGTACGCCGATTTCGCCGACGTCAATCGATCCGGATCGAGTCTGCCATGGACATCCCAGCGTGGCGCGCGCGCGGTGGTGGTCGAGTGTGAAGTCTGCTGCGCAAGGAACATGCTCGTTCTCCAGAGTGGTGTAAGCAAAGTGGCAGCGGTGGCGCTTGCCGTTCAGCCGCCACCTCCGGGCTCCACCGAGGGGCCAGACCGAGCAGCGTCTTGATGCCAAGATTAGCTGTGCCAATTTCCCACGTCTACCCCGGAAACAAAACTTTGCGGTGTCACGGGTTTGTCATGGGACGTCGCGTCTGGCGGGTCGAGCAGCCTCGCGGCCCCTCATCCGAACAGATCGCGCTGGCCATCGGCGCGCGCCGCGAGCGGTTTGCGGAACTGCGTCAGATCGAGTTCGACGCGCTCGCGGTTCAGCCCGAAGCGTGTCGCCGCCTTGGTGAACCGCTGTTCGAGCAACTGCGCCCACACGCCCTCGCCTTTCATGCGCGCGCCGAAACGCGCGTCGTAGTCGCGCCCGCCGTGCAGTTCGCGCACCCGGGCCATCACCCTGGCCGCGCGGTCCGCAAAGTGCTGATCGAGCCACTGCTGGAACAGCGGGTTCACTTCCCAGGGCAAGCGCAGCACCACGCCGAATGCGCAAGTCGCCCCGGCGTTCGCGGCCGCCTCGAGTACGCGCTCGAGTTCGGGCTCGTTGATGAACGGAATGATCGGCGACATGCTTACGCCCACCGGCACGCCGGCGCGGGCCAGCGCCTCGATCGTGCGCAGGCGGCGTTGCGGTGAGGCCGCTCGTGGCTCGAGGATGCGCGCCAGAGCGGGGTCGAGCGACGTGACCGACAGGTACACCGCCACCAGACCGCGCTGCGCCATCGGCGCGATCAGATCGAGATCGCGTTCGACGCCCGACGACTTGGTCACCAGCGAGAACGGGTGCGCGCAATCGGCGAGCACCTGGATCACCGAACGGGTGATCCCGAGCTTGCGTTCGACCGGCTGGTAGGCGTCGGTGGCGGAGCCCAGGTTGAGCAAACGCGGCATGTAGGTGCGGCTTGCAAAGGCCTCGCGCAAGCGCTCGGCGGCGTTGACCTTGACGATGATGCGGGTCTCGAAGTCGAGCCCCGGCGACAGGTTCAGGTAGCTGTGCGTGGGCCGCGCGAAGCAGTAGATACAACCGTGCTCACAACCGCGATACGGGTTGATCGACAGGTCGAACGCGATGTCGGGCGATTCGTTGCTCGACAGGATCGAGCGGGCGCGCTCCTCGATGATCTGCGTCGCGGCGGGCAGGGTCTGCTCGCTCGCGGCCTGTTCGAGCGTGCCCCAGCCGTCGTCGAAACCATCGGTCGTCTGCACGCTGAACCGGTGTTCGATGGCCCACACCGTGCCGCGCCCCTTGAGTGGCGGCGTCGGAGGCGTCGGCGGGCGAGTGATGTCGGACATCGTGACGGACCTCGCTCCTGCAGCAGCCGCGTCACGAACGCGCGGCCTGCCGGGGCGACAGGCGCCGCTACACTACTGGATAAACGTACAGCCATGAGTTTAGAGGTTTATCCCATCCGTGCGCGAGCGTCGATCTGCGACGCGTCGGCAATCGCTGCCGTCATCCTGGCGCTGGCCTTGCTGCTCGGCCCGATCCGTGCGATGGCGTTCGGCGCCCAGGGCCACGAAGTGGTCGGCGCCATCGCCGACCGGCTGCTGAACCCGCATGCCTCGCGGCAGGTCGCGCACTTGCTGGGCATGTCGCTGCAGGCCGCAGCGCCTTGGGCCGACTGCGTCAAAGACGTGAGGCTCGATGCCGGCGAGTTCCGCTACATGCCCGAGTCACACCGCCAGCGCGCCTGCCGCGTCTTCGAGACCCCGGCGGGCATCGCGCGAATGGAGGACTACGTGCGGCGCAACTGGAGCGCCTGCGCGGCCCCTGGCGGGCATGCCAGCGCGTGCCACAAGGCCTACCACTATGCCGACGTCGCGATCCAGCGCAGCCGCTACGACCGTGCCGACGTGGGCACCAGCGACCACGACATCGTCAGTGCGCTGCGCGCGGCGATCGACGTGCTGCGGGGTCGGCCCGCGCCCGCCCCGTTCAGCATCAAGGACCGCAGCGAGGCCCTGCTGATGCTGGCCCACTTCGTCGGCGACGTGCACCAGCCGCTGCACGTCGGCGCGATCTACCTCGACGCCGACGGGCGTCCGGTCGATCCCGATGCCGGCGCGCAAACGGCCCACCCCGCTGGCAGCACCGGCACGCGCGGCGGCAACGCGATCGACGCCGGCTCGACCGACCTGCACGCGCAATGGGACCAGCTACCGACGAGCCTGCGACCGTCGTCGGTCAGCGCCAGCATGCTCGCGGCTGCGCGCGCAGTTCCCACCAGTCCGGGCGATGTCGGTGCCTGGCCCGCCGAGTGGGCCAGCGAGACACTGCTCGCCGCGCGGGCCGCCTACGCGGGCATCGCGTTCGAGCCGCAATCCTCGGTCACCGGCCATTGGACCGCGCGCTTCGACGACGCGGACGCCTACCACCTGTCCAGGCGACGGCTGCAGACCGAGCAGCTCACCCGCGCCGGCGCACGGCTCGCCCAGGTGCTCAAGGCGGTCTGGCCCTGATCGCCCGTCGCGCCGCGCCTGGCACCAGGCACGCGCCGTCGGCTGGCGAACGCATTCGGCATACTCGCGCATGGCCGCCGTCCCGCCATGCCATGCGTCCCGACGCGCCAGTTCCCGTGCCCGACCCCACCCGCCTCGAACTCGACTACCGCACCGCCTTCGACCAGGCGCCGATCGGTCTGGTGTTGTCGCGCCAACGGCTCATCGTCGACTGCAATCGGCAGCTCCTCGAGATGTTCGGCGCCGCCCGCGAGCTGCTCGTCGGCCACAGCTTCGAACAACTCTATCCGTCGCACGCCGAGTTCGAACGCACCGGCGCGCGCATCGTCGCCAGTCTGAACGCGAGCGGCTGGTACGCCGACGAGCGGGTCATGAAGCGCTTTGGTGGCCCGCAACGCGGCGAGCTGTTCTGGTGCCATGTGTCGGGCCGGTCACTCGATCCAGCGCGCCCGCACGCCGCGGGCATCTGGTCGTTCGAGGATCTGTCGTCGCGCCGGCGCGTCGGCGTCGAGCTGACGCCGCGTGAACGCGAAATCGCCGCGCTGCTGATCGAGGGCCTGACCAGCAAGCTGATCGGCAAGCGCCTGGCGATCAGCCCGCGCACCGTCGATGTCTATCGCGCCCGGCTGATGAAAAAGCATGGCGCGAGCACCACGCCGGAGCTGGTGCACAAGCTGCTGCGGGCATCGTGAGTGCGACCGCCGGTGGCGCTCATTCGATCAACCTGCGCAAGGCATCGGGAAGCGCCACCGACTTCTGCCTTTCGTAGTTCACCCAGACGGTCTTCGCGCCGCCGGACGCGCAGATGACCCCAGCCTCGTCGGTGCGCTCCAGCGTGATGTAGGTCTCGAAGCTGGAGCGCCCGGGCTGCGCGATGTAGTGCCTGGCGAGCACCTCGCCGGGGTAGGCGAGTTGCCGGATGAAGTTGCAGAAGGCGTTGACGATCACCGGGCCGTTGCCGCTCGCGTCGCGCACGCCGCCGACCTGGTACAGCCATTCGAGGCGCACCGTCTCCATGTAGCGGAAATAGATCGTGTTGTTCACATGGCCCATCGCGTCCATGTCGCCCCAGCGGATCGGAATCACCATCTCGAGGGTGAGCTTCTTGCGTTCCGGCAGTTCGAAGCGCATCGCGCGGTCCTTCAGGTGCGCGCGACGCCGAGTTCGCCGTAGAGCCGATCGACGAGGGCGCGCAGTTCATGCAGCTCGGCTTGCATCGCGGCTTGCTGGGTCTTCAGTGCCGCGAGTTCGCTCGCGGCGACGAAATCGACGGCATCGGTCGCCACCGGCAGCGCCGAGACATCGACCGCGCCACCCAGCAGATGCGCCCAGCGCGGCTCGCGCGCACCGGGGGCGCGCGGCAGCTTCACGACCAGCGGTCCGCCCGTCTCGGCCGCACGCGCCGACAGCTCATCGAGGAAGGCCTCGACCGACGACAGGTCGGCGAAGCGGTGCAGCCGTTCGCAGTTGGCGCGCAACTCGGAGGCGGTCTGCGGCCCGCGCAGCATCAGCACCGCCAGCAGCGCGACCGACTGCGAGGGCAACGCCAGCGCGCGGCCCAGGTTGTGCTCGTAGCGGCTGACCCGCGAGCCGCTCGACTCGAACGCCAGGTTCAGTGCCTTCAGCGCGTCGGCAGCGGCCTGCACCTCGCCTTCGGTGGCGTTGACGATCGGATCACGCGCCGACTTCTGGTTGCAGCCGAGCGTGAGCGAGTTCAACGACAGCGGGTAGCTGTCGGGCACGGTGTGGGCCTTCTCGATCAGCACGCCGAGCACGCGGGCTTCGAGCAGCGACAACGGCCGAAGCGTCACCTCGGTGCCCGCCCGGCCGCCCGAAGGGCAATGAGCACCCCCGCGGGGGGCGGCGAACGAAGTGAGACTGGGGGCCTCATTTCAAAGTGCAAACCCGTCGTCGGCCTGCACCACCGCGCCATTGATGAAATGGCTTTCGTTGGCGCACAGCATCATCAGCAGCGAGTCCAGATCCTGGGGCTGGCCGACGCGCTTGCGCGGCAGCATGTCGACCAGCTTCTTGCCCTGCTCGGTCGACCAGTGGTGGTGGTTGATCTCGGTGTCGATGTAGCCCGGGCAGATCGCGTTCACGTTGATGCCGTAGCGACCCCACTCCAGCGCCATCGAACGCGTCATGTGGATGACGGCCGCCTTGCTCATGCAGTACACGCCGATCTGGCCGAGCACCTTCAGCCCGGCCATCGAGGCGATGTTGACGATGCGCCCTCCGGTGAACGTGCCCGGCGCGGAGCCCTTGGCACGCGCCAGCATGCGCTTGCCGACCTCCTGGGCGACGAAGAACGCGCCCTTGGTGTTGGTGTCGAAGATGTAGTCGTAGTCTTCGGGGGTGATGTCGGTGAGCTTTTGCGTGGTGCTCACGCCCGAGTTGTTGACCAGGATGTCGAGCGTTCCCATCTCGGTCTCGGCGTGCGCCACCGCGGCCTTGATGCTCGCGTGGTCGGTCACGTCGAGCGTGACCACGTGCGCGTCGCCGCCCTCGGCTTCGATCTCGGCGCGCAGGGCCTTGAGCCGCTCGACGCGGCGCCCCGCGAGCACGACGCCGGCACCGGCCTTCGCGAGCGTCTTCGCGAACTGCGTGCCCAGGCCGCTGGAGGCGCCTGTCACCAGTGCGACACGGCCCGACAGATCGATGTTGTAGCTCATGCGTTGCTCCTGCCTGTGCGATGAATCGTTGGTTGATTTCGCGGGAACGATAGCACGCAGCCTGCGGCTGGAGAGCTCGCTCCAGAGGCGGTTCATGGGCGTTTTAAGGCAGTCTGCGCTCGTAGAATCTTGCGGCACTCACAGCCCGGGAATCCGCATGACAGCCGCAGAAATCCTTGCCCAGCACGGGCCGCGCGAAGCGATGGAATACGACGTGGTGATCGTCGGCGGCGGGCCCGCCGGCCTGGCCAGTGCGATCCGGTTGAAGCAACTCGGCGCCGAGCACGGCAAGGAGATCTCGGTGGTCGTGCTCGAGAAGGGCTCGGAGCCCGGTGCGCACATCCTCAGCGGCGCGGTGATGGACCCGCGCGCGCTCACCGAACTGATACCGAACTGGAAGGAACTCGGTGCGCCGTTGAATCAACCGGTCACGCGTGACGAGGTGCTGTTCCTGAGCCAGCGCGGCACGCTCAAGACCCCGCAGTTCCTGATCCCCGCGAGCCTGCACAACGAAGGCAATTACGTCGTCAGCCTGGGCAACGTGGTGCGCTGGCTCGGCCAGCAGGCCGAGGCGCTCGGCGTCGACGCGTTTCCCGGCTTCGCCGCCGCCGAGGTGCTCTACAACGACGATGGCTCCGTCAGGGGCGTGGCCACCGGCAACCTGGGCATCGACAAGGAAGGCCAACTCACCGGCGACTTCCAGCTCGGCATGGAACTGCACGCCAAGTACACGATCTTCGCCGAAGGCTCGCGAGGCCAACTGGGCAAGCAGTTGATCGAGAAGTTCAAGCTCGACGCCGGCAAAGACCCACAGACCTACGCCCTCGGCATCAAGGAGTTGTGGGAGGTCGAGCCCGCCAAGGCCCGACCCGGCCACGTGATCCACTCGCTCGGCTGGCCGATGGACAGCAAGACCTACGGCGGCGGCTTTCTCTACCACCTGGAGGACAACAAGGTCACGCTGGGCTTCATCACCGGCCTGGA
>JAGWTP010000014.1 GCA_028868895.1 Burkholderiales bacterium | reverse complement strand
CGCAGGGTGACGAACATGCTGAACACACGCGCTCGTGCCGCACTCGTCGGTCTTGCTGTCTTCGTTGCCGCGATGCTTGGCGGTACGCAGAGCGCGCGAGCCGCCGTATACCGGGGCAGTTGGGATCCGGCCTACGGTTTGGCGTTTCCTGATCTCGGGTGGAAAGGGACAGCAACGTTCTTCATCCCGGACTTATGCTTGAGCAGCACAGGGCCTGTCTCGAACATTGACCCTTGCTCCAACGGCGGCATGAAAATGTTGGGTGCAACTGTCTCCTTCTACAACGCCACCCTCGATCCACCGGGCCTTAACATTCTGGAGACGCTCACGTTTGCCCCCCCGCCCGCTGTCCCAGTTGTGTATTCGATGCAAGTGACGAATCACGTGCTCACGGGGGTTGATACGGGGTACTCAAATCCGGTGCAGGCTTTGAATCCACTTGCCGGCGGCGGCAACTATTACTTTGCCCTGCAGTTCTTTTCCTCGGACACGAACAATGTGGCGCTGTTTCACATGCCACGCTACACGGATCCCTCTTGTAGCTTCGGTCTCCGTCCCAACCCACTGTGCGGTTTCAACGACCAAAGCCCCGCCAATCAGCCCACCATGACCTTGACGCTGGTTCCCGAACCAGCAACGGTCGCGTTGGTTCTGGCGGGACTCGGCGCGATCGGCCTCACGATGCGACGGCGTCGCGTATAGCCACCGGACTGTCATCGATGGTCCATCGATGGTCCCCGGCCCTGAGGTCTTCCCGCTACCCACACCGTCACGCGGTCATCGGCTCCTCCTGCGCTAACAGCGCGCTGCCGATCGCTCGGTCGATGGGCCAATCCCGCCCTTCGCTCCACGCCAAATCGAAGTCGGAGCCAGCAGCGGCACGACGCAGCGCGTCGAGTTGATGCTGCCAGCGTTGCTCGCCTCGCGGCGGCCGCGCCAGGCGCAGCCGGTCTCGCGACACGATGGCCGCGGCGGCGAGATGCACCGCCACTTCCGCCCTGCCTTCGGCGCCCGCCAGCGCCGCCTGATCTTCCAGGCAGCCGAGCAGTTCTTCCCACATCTCGAACGCCCGGAAAGCGCGCAGCGCCTCGCCGAGCCGGCTGCGCGCCGAAGCAAGGTCGCCCCCCTGAAGATCGACCTTGCCCAGCCACCACAGCGCGTTGGCCTCGCCACGCTTGTCGCCGGCCTCCCGGCACACGGTCAACGAACGTTTGAAGCGCAGGCAGGCCTGCGCCGGGTCGCCGGTCTCGAACGCCGTTTCACCCAGCATCAGTTCACACTCGCCCTCGACCTCCTGGTTCTTGAGTTCGCGAGCAATCTCCAGGCAATGCTCCAGGTGCACGCGCGCCTGCGCATCGTTGCCCAGGTACATCTCGATCTGGCCGAGGTGCAGCACGCCGATGGCTTCGCCGTATCGTTCTCCCAATTGACGGAAGATCTCCAGGGCCTCGCGCTCTCCGGCAGACGCACCCGCAGCGTCACCGGCCTGCAAGCGAGCAGGTGACAACGTCGACAAGGTTGCAGCGATATCGACCGGGTTGCCTAGCCCGCGCCGCAACTCGAGGCACGTTTCCAGCATTTGCCGCGCCTCGCGGTGGTCACTTTGGCTTTCGGCCATCACCGCACCCACATACAAGGCCCAGGCGCGCGCAACGTCCGAGGCCTGGATCGCCGGCATGGCCAAGGTTGCCCGTACCAAGTTGCGGCCTTCGGTGGAGTAGCCTCGCAGAGTCCAGAAGCCCTGCATGGCCACCGCGAACTTGACCGCGGTGAACGGCTCGACGCCCCCGGCCAGCGCCAGCGCCATCGCCGCGCGCACGTTATCGAGCTCGGTCTCGATGCGCCAGATCCAGTCGGCCTGCTCCGGGCCTTGCAGCCCGCGGTTGGCCGCCTTGGCCATCACGAAATAGTGCTCGCAATGGCGCGCCGCCGCGGCCGCGGATTCCCCGCTCTGCTCGAGCTTTTCGCGGGCGTAGTCGCGGATCGTTTCCAGCATCCGGTAGCGCGTGCCGTCGTCGCGTTCTTCCAGCATCACGAGCGACTTCTCGACCAGCGAGCCGAGCAGGTCGAGCACGTCGTCGCTCGCCAGCGGCTCGGCGCCGCAGACCTGTTCGGCCGCCGCCAGGTCGAAGCCGCCGACGAACACGCCCAGGCGCTGCAGCACGGTCTGTTCGGCCGCGCCGAGCAGTTCGTACGACCAGTCGACCAGCGCGCGCAGCGTTTGTTGCCGCTCCTGCAGCACGCGGGCGCCGCCGGTGAGGATCTTGTAGCGGTCTTTCAGGCGCGCATTGATGTCGGCGACCGACAGCGTGCGCACCCGCGCGGCGGCGAGTTCGATCGCCAGCGGGATGCCCTCCAGCCGCGCCACCAATTCGGCCACTGCGGGCGCCTCGCGTTCGGTGAGCGCGTAGGCCGGCTTGTGCGACTGCGCCCGCTCGACGAACAGGCGCACCGCCGTCGAGCGCGCCAGCGCCTCGATGCCGTCACCGCGCTGCGGCACCGGCAGCGGCAGGATCGGGTAGGCCTGCTCACCGGGCACGTGCAGCGCCTCGCGGCTCGACGCCAGCACGCGCACGTCGGCTGTGGCCCGCAGGATGGCGTGGGCCAGGTCGGCCGACGCCTTGACGAGGTGCTCGCAGTTGTCGAACACGAGCAGCACACGCCGCGTCTTCAGGTGCGCGCACAACGTCTGCAACAGCGGCCGGTCGGGTTCCTCGCGCACGCCCAGCGTCTGCGCCGCTTCGCTGACGACCAGCGCCGGATCGCGGATCGGCGCCAGGTCGAGAAACCACGCGCCGTCGGGGTATTCGGCCATCACCTCGGCGGCCACCTGCAATGACAAGCGCGTCTTGCCCAGGCCGCCCATGCCGAGCAGCGTGAGCAGCCGCGCGCTGGACAGCCGCGCCTTGATCTCGTCGAGTTCGCGCTCGCGGCCGACGAACGAGGTGGTCTGCTGCGGCAGGTTGTTCGGGATCTGGCGCGCCGGCAACCAGCGCTCGCCGCTGCGCACGACGCGGTAGGCCTTGTCGCCATCGGGCGGCGGTGCGAACGGCGCGTCGGCTTCTCCGACTTCGAACAGTTCCACCGGCTGCCCGAGGCCCTTCAGGACCCAGTGGCCGTGCGAGACGGTCTGCAGGCCGGTCTCCCCCAGCGCCGCCCGCGCTTCGGGGGTCAGCAGGATCTGCCCGCCCTGGGCGAGCGCCATCACCCGCGCGGCGGTCGGCTTGGCCAGGCCGTCGACCTCGAGCGGCTTGGCACCGCGCGCGATGTCGGCCGCACCGTTCTCGCGCAGGATCACCGGGCCGACGTGCACGCCGGCGCGCGCTTTCAGCGGCACCGGCAGCGCCATCAGGCCGCGCTGGTAAGCCAGCGCGTACTGCACCGCATCGGCCGCCGCCTCGAACAGCAGCAGCATGCCGTCGGTCTTGTCGATCTCGCGTCCGCGCCAGGTGGGCAGCAACGAGCGCGCGACCCGGTCGTGCGCGGCCCAGACCTCGGCCATGGCCGCGTCGCCGAGCTTTTCGGACAACCGGGTGCTGTCGACCACGTCGGTCAGAAGCAGGGCTCGAACTTCACTCATGTCGCGGCCTGTTCATCGCGGCGAGTCTACCCGCCGACCTGCGATTCTGGCGTGCGCGGCAGCGCCTGTCCTCCACCCGCAGAATGACACGGGGCGGCTCATGGCCCGCGGCGCAGCGCGTCGATGTCGGTCACGCGCACGCCACCGTATTCGATGCGGATGCAGCCGCGTGCCTGCAGGGTCTGCAGGGCCTCGTTGACACGCTGGCGCGACAGACCGACGAGGTAGCCCAGTTCCTGCTGGGTGATGCGCAGCAGCGTGCCCACGCCCGGGTACAGCACCGGGTGGAACAGCGCGGCCAGGCTGCGCGCGACGCGGGCGTCGGCGTCGGTCAGGCGGTCGATCTCGCGTGCGGCGATGAACTGGCCGAGCCGCTCGTTGAGCTGCTGCGTGATGAAACGATTGAACGGGATGCTGCGCTCGAGCAACCAGTGGAAGGTCTCGACGCCCAGGCCCGCGACCACGCTCTTGCGCAGCGCCTGGATGTTGTAGCGGTAGACCTCGCGCTTGATCACCGTGCCCTCGCCGAACCAGCCGCCGGGCGGCATGCCGGTGAAGGTGATCGGCACGCCCTGCGCCGCGCGCGGGCCCTTGCCGTGGACCTGCGCGGCGTCGTTGCTCATCTTCAGCAGGCCGTCGATCACACCGAACCAGAAGGTCGCGGGCCGGCCGATGCGGCACAGCAACTCGCCGGGCGCGACCTGCACGACCTTCAGGTCGCGGGTCGCGGCCTGGCGCTCGATCGGGTCGAGCCGGTGCAGCCACGGGATGTCGGCAAGCTCGGCGGCGCTCGGTGCACGCGCGCGCTGGTACAGCGGGCGTGCGGGCTTGGTGGCAGCGGTGGCAGCGGTGGCAGCGGTGGCAAGCAGTTCCATCGAGGGAAACACCGGGGGGGAGTGTCCCTAGGATTGTCGTCAGAACGACAGCCCGGCGTCAAACTTGTTCTTACATTCGCAGCCAGCCGGACGCACCCGAGTTGCACGCGTATACCGGACCGGAGAGCCCTCGCGGTGCCAACCACCTTCCCCCACCTGATGCTCGAACACGCGGCCCGACGGCCTCGTGCCGCGGCATTGCGCGAGAAGCAGTACGGCATCTGGCAAACGCTGAGCTGGAGCGGGCTGGCCGCACTGGTGCGCGCGCTCGGCTGCGGCCTGGCCGAGGCCGGCCTGCGGCGCGGCCAGCACCTGGTGGTGATCGGCGAGAACCGCCCGCGGCTGTATGCGGCGATGCTCGCGGCGCAGTCGCTCGGTGCGGTGCCGGTGCCGCTGTACCAGGACGCGGTGGCTACCGAGTTCGTGTTCCCGATCACCAACGCGCAGATCGCGTTCGCGATCGTCGAAGACCAGGAGCAGGTCGACAAACTGCTCGAGGTGCGCGCACTCCTGCCGCCCGATGGCCCGCCACTCGCACGCATCTGGTTCGACGACCCGCGCGGCCTGCGCCGCTGCGACGAGCCGGGCCTGGCGCCGCTCGACGCGCTGATCGAATCCGGGCACGCGTACGACGCCGCGCACCCCGGCTGGTTCGATGCCGAGGTGGCGAAGATCCGGCCCGACGACGTGGCCGCGATGTTCTTCACGTCGGGCACCACCGGCCACCCGAAGGGCGTGGTCCACACCCACAACTCGTTGATCGACCGCGCGCGGGCCGGCGCGAGCTTCGACAAGCTCACGCACGCCGAGGAGGTGCTGGCCTACCTGCCGCCGGCCTGGATCGGCCAGAACATCTTCTCGTATGCGCAGTGGCTGGTCTGCGGTTACGTGGTCAATTGCCCCGAGTCGGCGGGCACCGTGGGCATCGACCTGAACGAGATCGGCCCGACCTACTACTTCGCTCCGCCGCGCATCTTCGAGGGCCTGCTGACGACCGTGACGATCCGCATGGAAGACGCGAGTGCGATCAAGAAGTGGCTGTTCCGTCACTTCATGGACGTGGCCCGCCGCGTCGGCCCGCGGCTGATGGACGGCCTGCCGGTGGGCGCGCTCGAGCGTGCGCACTACGCGCTCGGCCGGCTCGTGATCTACGGCCCGCTGCGCAACACGCTCGGCCTGAGCCGGGTGCGCGTGGCCTACACGGCCGGCGAGGCGATCGGGCCCGACCTGTTCACGTTCTACCGCTCGATCGGCATCAACCTGAAGCAGCTCTACGGCTCGACCGAGACCGCCGTGTTCGTCTGCCTGCAGCCCGACCACGAGGCCCGCGCCGACACCGTGGGCGTGCCGATCGCCGGGGTGCAGATCCGGCTCACCGACGCGGGCGAAATCCTCGTCAAGTCGCCGGGCCTGCTGAAGGAGTACTACCGCAACCCGCAGGCCACCGCCGAGGTGCTGACGCCCGACGGCTGGTTCCACACCGGCGACGCCGGCTTTCTCGACGCCCACGGGCACCTGAAGATCATCGACCGCGCGAAGGACGTGGGCCGCCTGCAGGGCGGCGCGTTCGACGGCGCGATGTTCGCGCCCAAGTACGTCGAGAACAAGCTCAAGTTCTTCCCGTACATCAAGGAGGCGGTGGCGATCGGCGACCGGCGCGCGACCGTCTGCGCCTTCGTCAACATCGACTTCGAGGCCGTGGGCAACTGGGCCGAGAAGCGCAACCTGCCCTACGCCGGCTACGCCGACCTGGCACAAAAGCCCGAAGTGCAGACGCTGATCCGGGAGTGCGTCGAGAAGGTCAACGCCGACCTGGCCGGCGACGACAGGCTCGCCGGCTCGCAGATCAGCCGCTTCCTGGTCCTGCACAAGGAACTCGACGCCGACGACGGTGAACTCACGCGCACGCGCAAGGTCCGGCGCGGCTTCATCGCCGAGCGCTACCAGGTGCTGGTCGACGCGCTGTACGCTGGTGCCGCGCACCAGTACGTCGAGACGCCGGTGACGTTCGAGGACGGCCGCAGCGGCACGGTGGCGGCCGATCTGAAGATCGTCGACGCCCGGGTGTTCCCGTCGATCCGGAGGGCGGCGTAAATGGCCCGCGACATCGGCGAAGTGATCCTCGAGGTGCGCAACATCAGCCTGTCGTTCGGTGGCGTGAAGGCGCTGACCGACATCAGCTTCGACGTGCGCGAGCACGAGGTGCGCGCCATCATCGGGCCCAACGGCGCGGGCAAGAGCTCGATGCTGAACTGCATCAACGGCGTGTACCAACCGCAGCAGGGTTCGATCACGTTTCGCGGCCGGACCTTCAAGCACATGAACTCGCGCCAGGTGGCCGAGATGGGCCTGGCGCGCACGTTCCAGAACCTGGCGCTGTTCAAGGGCATGAGCGTGCTCGACAACATCATGACCGGGCGCAACCTGAAGATGCGCTGCAACCTGTTCCAGCAAGCCCTGCGCTGGGGTGCTGCCGAGCGCGAGGAGACCGAGCAGCGCCGGTTCGTCGAACGCATCATCGACTTCCTCGAGATCCAGCCTTATCGCAAGACGCCGGTGGGCAAGATGCCGTACGGGTTGCAAAAGCGCGTCGACCTCGGCCGCGCGCTCGCGATGGAGCCGCAGGTGCTGCTGCTCGACGAGCCGATGGCCGGCATGAACGTCGAGGAGAAGCAGGACATGAGCCGCTTCATCCTCGACGTGAACGACGAGTTCGGCACCACCATCGTGCTGATCGAGCACGACATGAGCGTGGTGATGGACCTCAGCGACCGCGTGGTCGTGCTCGACTACGGCCGCAAGATCGGCGACGGCACGCCCGGCGAAGTGCGTTCGAACCCGGACGTGATCAGCGCCTATCTCGGCACGACCCACTGAGCCGCAGTCGCATGGGCTTCTTTCTCGAAACCGTGTTCGGCGGCCTGATGGCCGGCATGCTGTATTCGCTGATCGCGCTGGGCTTCGTGCTGATCTACAAGGCCAGCGGCGTGTTCAATTTCGCGCAGGGCGCGATGGTGCTGTTCGCCGCGCTCGCGATGGCGCGCCTGTACGAGTGGCTGCCGAAGTGGCTGGGCTTCGACAACAAGATCCTGGCCAACGTGCTGGCGTTCGGCGGCGCGGTGCTGGTGATGATCGCGGTGGCCTGGCTGATCGAGCGGTTGGTGCTGCGCCGGCTCGTGAACCAGGAGCACATCACGCTGCTGATGGCCACGCTGGGGATCAGCTACTTTCTCGAAGGCTTCGGGCAGACCGTGTTCGGCTCCGACATCTACCCGATCGATGTGGGCATGCCCAAGGACCCGGTCATCGTGCTCGACAGCGTGCTCCAGGGCGGCGTGATGATCAACAAGGAAGACCTTTACGCGGCCGCGATCGCGGCGGTGCTGGTGGCGCTGCTGGCGCTGTTCTTCCAGAAGACGGCCACCGGGCGCGCGCTGCGCGCGGTCGCCGACGACCACCAGGCCGCGCAGTCGATCGGCATCCCGCTGGGGCGCATCTGGATCATCGTCTGGTCGGTCGCGGGGGTGGTGGCGCTGGTGGCCGGCGTGATCTGGGGCAGCAAGCTCGGCGTGCAGTTCTCGCTCTCGCTGGTGGCGCTGAAGGCGCTGCCGGTGGTGATCCTCGGCGGGCTCACGTCGATCCCCGGCGCGATCGTCGGCGGGCTGATCATCGGCGTGGGCGAGAAGCTCTCGGAGATCTACATCGGCCCGATGCTCGGTGGCGGCATCGAGATCTGGTTCGCGTACGTGCTCGCGCTCGTGTTCCTGCTCGTTCGGCCGCAGGGGCTGTTCGGCGAGAAGATCATCGACCGCGTTTGAGGGCACGAGGTCACCACCATGCTCTACCGCGAAAACGGCCAGTTCAAGTCGAGCTACCGCGCCGACCAGCAGATCTTCCCGATCCTGCAGGACCGCATCGCCATCGGCGTGCTGCTCGCGCTGGCGTTCGTCGCGGTGCCGTTGCTGAGTTCCGAGTACCTGCTGCGCGCGATCCTCGTGCCGTTCCTGATCCTGTCGCTGGCCGCGCTGGGGCTGAACGTCCTGGTCGGCTACTGCGGCCAGATCTCGCTGGGCACCGGCGCGTTCATGGCGATCGGCGCCTATGCGGCCTACAACTTCCAGGTGCGCATCGCCGGCATGCCGCTACTCGCTTCGCTGCTGCTGGGCGGCGTGTGCAGCACCGCGGTGGGCGTGCTGTTCGGCGTGCCGTCGCTGCGCATCAAGGGGCTGTACCTGGCGGTGGCGACGCTGGCCGCGCAGTTCTTCACCGACTGGGCGTTCCTGCGCATTCCCTGGTTCACGCACGATTCATCGTCGGGCTCGGTGAGCGTGGCCGGCCTGAACGTGTTCGGCCTGCTGCTGGACACGCCGGCGCGCAAGTACCTGCTGTGCCTGGCCTTCGTGGTGGTGTTCGCGCTGCTGGCCAAGAACCTGGTGCGCGGCGCGATCGGGCGCGAGTGGATGGCGATCCGCGACATGGACGTGGCCGCCGCGGTGATCGGCATCCGCCCGGTCTACGCCAAGCTGACCGCGTTCGCGGTCAGCAGCTTCATCGTCGGCGTGGCCGGCGCGCTGTGGGGCTTCGTGCACCTGGGCTCGTGGGAGCCGGCCGCGTTCAACATCGACCGCTCGTTCCAGCTGCTGTTCATGGTGATCATCGGTGGCCTCGGCTCGATCATGGGCAGCTTCTTCGGTGCCGCGTTCATCGTCGTGCTGCCGATCGTGCTCGACGCGCTGCCGCGCTGGTTCGGTCTGCCGATGGACACCGCGCTGGCGTCGAACCTGACCTTCATGATCTTCGGCGCGCTGATCGTGTTCTTTCTGATCGTCGAGCCGCACGGCATCGCGCGGCTGTGGTCCACCGCCAAGGAAAAGCTGCGGCTGTGGCCGTTCCCGCACTGACGCGCCCTTGCATTTCGCAACCATCCAGAAATCGCCGCAGAGCGACCCCTCCGAGCCACGTTCAACCCCCAAAGGAGACCGACATGAAATTCAAGTCCCTCGCGCTCGCCGCAACCGCCCTGGTTGTGGGCCTGAGCGCCGCGCTGACGACCGCGAACGCGCAGGCCCAGGCCAAGGAGCAGTTCTTTCCGCTGCTGTCGTACCGCACCGGCCCGTACGCGCCGAACGGCACGCCGTGGGCCAACGGCAAGCAGGACTACATCAAGATGGTCAACGCGCGCGACGGCGGCATCAACGGCGTGAAGATCACGTTCGAGGAATGCGAGACCGGCTACGCGACCGACAAGGGCGTGGAGTGCTACGAGCGCTTGAAAAGCCACCCGGGCGTGACGCTGATCGACCCGCAGGCCACCGGCATCACCTTCGCACTGACCGAGAAGGCCGCGGCCGACAAGATCCCGCTGGTCACGCTCGGCTACGGCCTGGCCGCCTCGCAGGATGGTGGCGTCTTCAAGTGGAACTTCCCGCTGATGGGCAGCTACTGGACCGCCGCCGACATGCTGATCCAGTACATCGGCAAGAAGGAAGGCGGCCTGGACAAGCTCAAAGGCAAGAAGATCGCGCTCGTCTACCACGACTCGCCGTACGGCAAGGAGCCGATGCCGATGCTCGAGGAGCGCGCCAAGATGCACGGCTTCGAGCTGATCAAGATTCCGGTGACCGCACCAGGGGTCGAGCAGAAGTCGGCCTGGCTGCAGGTGCGCCAGCAAAAGCCCGACTACGTGCTGCTGTGGGGCTGGGGCGTGATGAACTCCACCGCACTCAAGGAAGCGCAGGCCACCGGCTACCCGCGCGAGAAGATGTATGGCGTGTGGTGGTCGGGTGCCGAGCCCGATGTGAAGGACGTCGGCGAAGGCGCCAAGGGCTACAACGCGTTGAACCTGAACTCCTCCGGCCAGAGCCCGAAGGTGATCCAGGACATCCTGAAGTACGTGTACGCGAAGGGCCAGGGCACGGGGCCGAAGGACGACGTGGGCTCGGTGCTCTACACCCGCGGCGTGATGATTCAGATGCTGGGCATCGAGGCCGTGCGGCGCGCGCAGGAGCGCTTCGGCAAGGGCAAGGTGATGACGGGCGAACAGGTGCGCTGGGGACTGGAGAACCTGGCGCTCGACCAGAAGAAGCTCGACGCGCTGGGCTTCGGCGGCGTGATGCGGCCGATCAGCACCTCGTGCGAGGACCACATGGGCTCGACCTGGGCGCGGGTGCAGACCTGGGACGGCACGAAGTGGCACTTCACGTCCGACTGGCTGCAGGCCGACGAGCAGATCATCAAGCCGATGGTGCGGGCCGCGGCCGACAAGTACGCGGCTGAAAAGAAGATCACCCGCAGAAGCCCGGCCGATTGCCAGAGCTGATATCCCGACCGGGGCTCCTCGCGGAGCCCTCTTCGAAGTGCCGCGACCACCGCTCGCGGCATTTCGAAGAGCGAAAGACATCATGAGTGCTGCCACGAACATCCTGCTCGACGTCAACGGCATCGAGGTCATCTACAACCACGTGATCCTGGTGTTGAAGGGCGTGTCATTGCAGGTGCCCGAGGGCCGCATCGTCGCGCTGATGGGCGGCAACGGTGCCGGCAAGACCACCACGCTGCGCGCGGTGAGCAACCTGCTCGCGAGCGAGCGCGGCGCCGTCACCAAGGGTTCGATCGAACTGCGCGGCGAGCGCATTGAACGGCTGGGCACCTCGGAGATGGTCAACCGCGGCGTGATCCAGGTGATGGAGGGGCGCCACTGCTTCGCCCACCTGACGCTCGAAGAGAACCTGCTGACCGGCGCCTACACCCGGCGCGACGGCAAGGCCGCGGTGGCGCGCACGCTCGACAAGGTCTACTCGTACTTCCCGCGCCTGAAGATGCGCCGCCTGTCGCAGGCGGCCTACACCTCGGGCGGCGAGCAGCAGATGTGCGCGATCGGCCGGGCACTGATGGCCAACCCGAAGATGGTGCTGCTCGACGAGCCTTCGATGGGGCTGGCGCCGCAGATCGTCGAAGAGGTGTTCGAGATCGTCAAGGACCTGAACACGCGTGAAGGCGTGACCTTCCTGCTCGCCGAGCAGAACACCAACATGGCGCTGCGCTACGCCGACTACGGCTACATCCTGGAGAACGGCCGGATCGTGATGGACGGCCAGGCGCAACTGCTGCGCGAGAACGAGGACGTGAAGGAGTTCTACCTCGGCACCGGCGGGTCGGGCAGCGGCGGCAACGCTGCCGCCGACCAGCGCCGCAGTTTCAGGGACGTAAAGAGCTACCGGCGCCGCAAGCGCTGGCTCGCATGATGGGAGGACACACCGATGGCCCACGCCGATGACGCCGCACTGCAACGCCTGCTGCCGCTGCTGCGCCAGTTGCGCTCGATCTCCGGCCTGCGCGAGATGAAGCCCGGCACCTTCTACCTGAACGGCAGCGCGTTCATCCACTTCCACGACGACGCGGGGGCGCTCGTGGCCGACCTGAAGAAGGCCGGCGGATCGGGCTTCGACCGCTACCCGGTGGACACACCGACCGGCCAGCGCAAGCTGGTCGACGACGCGAAGCGCCGGGTCGGGCGCAGCGATGAAGACTGAAGGCGCGGCATGACGATCGAGACCTTACGCGGCGGGGGCCGCGGGTACCACGACGCGCTCGAAACCCGCCCGCCCGAGCAACGCGAACGTGCGCTGATGGCGGCGCTCGCGGCGCAGGTCGCCCATGCGCAGACGCACACCGCCGCGTTCGCACGCAGCCTGGTCGACGTCGACGCCACGCAGGTGACGAGCCGCTCCGCACTGGCGCGCCTGCCGGTGGTGCGCAAGCACGAACTGCTCGAGCGCCAACGCGCGCCCGGCGCGCCCGACGTGTTCGGCGGCTTCTCGGCGCTCGGCTGGGGGCCGGTGAGTACGGCGCGGCGCGCGCTGCGGGTGTTCGCGTCGCCCGGCCCGATCCACGAGCCCGAAGGCAGCGCCCCCGACTACTGGCGCATGGCGCGCGCGCTGCACGCTGCCGGCTTTCGCGGTGGCGACCTGGTGCACAACGGCTTCAGCTACCACTTCACGCCGGCCGGCGCGATGATGGAAAGCGGCGCGTTCGCGCTCGGCTGCACCGTGTTCCCCGCCGGCACCGGGCAGACCGAACAGCAGGTGCAGGCGATGGCAATGCTGAAGCCCGCCGGCTACATCGGCACGCCGAGCTTCCTGAAGATCATTCTCGACAAGGCCGACGAGCTCGGCGTCGCGCTGCCCTCGCTGACCAAGGCCTCGGTCGGTGGCGAGGCCTTTCCGCCCAGCCTGCGCGACTGGCTGCTCGCGCGCGGCGTCGCGGCCTACCAGAGCTACGGCACCGCCGACCTCGGCCTGATCGCCTACGAAACCGAGGCGCGCGCCGGACTGGTGATCGACGAAGGCGTGATCGTCGAGATCGTGCGCCCCGGCACCGACGAGCCGGTGCCCGAGCCGCAGGCGGGCCAGCCGCCCGAGGTCGGCGAGGTCGTCGTGACGACGCTGAACCCGGGCTACCCGCTGATCCGTTTCGGCACCGGCGACCTGTCGGCGGTGCTGCCGGGCGCGTGTCCCACCGGGCGCACCAACACGCGCATCAAGGGCTGGATGGGCCGCGCCGATCAGACCGCGAAGGTGCGCGGCATGTTCGTGCACCCGGCGCAGGTGGCCGAGATCGCGCGCCGCCACGCCGAGGTGCACCGGGCCCGGCTGGTGGTCAGCGGCGAGATGGCGAACGACCGCATGACCTTGCGCGTCGAAGTCGAAGGGGCACCTGAAGGCCTGGCCGACCGTCTGGCCGATGCCCTGCGCGACATGACCAAGCTGCGAGGCGAGGTGGAGTTGTGCGCGATCGGCAGCCTGCCCAACGACGGCAAGGTGATCGACGACCTGCGCGAGTACCGCTGAACGCCAGCGCCGGCCCTCAAGGCGGCGAGTCGCCGTGGCATGGGGCGCCGGGGCATCAGCGCAGCGTGATGGGTATCGTCACCGGGCCATCGTTGACGAGGCTGAGCTGCATGTCGGCGCCGAACTCGCCGCAGGCCACCTGCGGGTGCAGCGCGCGCGCCGTGGCGACGACGCGCTCGTAAAGGTGGCGCGCCAGTTCGGGCGGCGCCGCTCCGGTGAAGCTCGGCCGGTTGCCGCCCGACACATCGGCCGCCAGCGTGAACTGGCTGACGACCAGCAGGCCGCCGTGCACATCGGCCAGGCTCAGGTTCATCTTGCCGGCGGCGTCGGCGAAGATGCGCAGCTTCAGCAGCTTGGCCACGAGCTGGTCGGCGAGCCGCTCGGTGTCTTGCGGTTCGGCGCACACCAGCACCGCCAGCCCCTGCGCGATCGCGCCGATCGTGACGCCGCCCACCTGCACCTCGGCACGGGCGACCCGTTGCACGAGTGCGATCACGGCACCGCCTTGGGCGGCTCGTCGTTGAGTTCCTCGAACTGCGCCTCCACGTCGGACGGCAGCAGCTGGATCGACGCGCGCAAACCCGGCACCTCGCTCATCAAGGCCTGCTCCACGCTCATGCGCAATGCCGCGGCGCGACCGAGTGACCAGTGGGCCGGCATGTGCATGTGCAGGTCGACGAAACGCCGCTGGCCGGCGCGGCGCGTGACGAGATGGTCGAACCGGATCGTGCTGTGCTGGAACTGCGCCAGCGTGCGGTCGATCTGCGCCCGCACATCGGGCTCGACGGCGCTGTCCATCAGCCCTTCGACCGATCGCCACGCCAGGTGCGCGCCTTCGCGCAGGATGTTCAGCGCCACGCCGATCGCCAGCACCGGGTCGAGCCACAGCCAACCGGTGAAGTGCACCAGCGCCAGCCCGACGATGACACCGGCTGACGTCCACACATCGGTGTAGAGGTGGCGCGCGTCGGCCTCGAGCACGATCGAGCGGTGCACCCGCGAGGCGGCCATCATGCGGTACGCCAGCAGCCCGTTGAGCGCAGAACTCGCGACCGCCAGCGCCAGGCCCCATCCCAGCGATTCGAGCGGCTGCGGGTGCGCGAAACGGTGCACGGCAGCCCAGATGATGCCGGCTGCCGCGCCGGCGATCAGCAGGCCCTCGAAGCCGCTCGAAAAGTACTCGGCCTTGGTGTGGCCGAACGGGTGGTCTTCGTCGGCGGGGCGCTGCGCGATCATCACCATCGCCAGCGCGAACAGCGCCGAGGCGAGGTTGACGAAGGATTCCATCGCATCCGACAGCAGCCCGACCGAATCGGTGATCCACCAGGCGAGCGATTTCATCGCGATCGTCGCGACGGCCGCCGCGATCGACAGCTTCAGGAGCGTCTTGACCTGCACGCCGGCCTCACGCCAGCGTCACGCGAGCGAACTTGCGCTTGCCGACCTGCACCACGTAGGTTCCCGGCGCCAGCTTCAGGCCGCGATCGCCGACGACCGCGCCGTCGACGCGCACGCCGTGGCCGTCGACCAGGCGCAGCGCCTCGCTGGTGGACGCCGCCAGGCCGGCCTGTTTGAGCACCGCACCGATGCCCAAAGGCGCACCGCCGAGCGCGACCGCGTCGATGTGGTCGGGCACGCCGCCGCGCGCGCGCAGTTCGAAGTCGGCCTGCGCCGCATCGGCCGCCGCGGCGCTGTGAAAGCGCGCGGTGATCTCGCGGGCCAGCATCACCTTCGCGTCTTTTGGGTTGCGCCCGGCATCCACCTCCTGGCGCAGCCGTGCGATCTCGGCTTCGGGGCGAAAGCTCAGCAGCGTGTAGTACCGCCACATCAGCGTGTCGCTGATCGACAGCAGCTTGGCGTACATGGCGTTCGGCGCCTCGGTGATCGCGATGCAGTTGCCCTTGCTCTTGGACATCTTCTCGACGCCGTCCAGACCCTCTAGCAACGGCATCGTCAGGATGCACTGCGGCTCCTGGCCGTATTCGCCTTGCAGCGTGCGGCCCATCAGCAGGTTGAACTTCTGGTCGGTGCCGCCGAGTTCGAGGTCGCTCCTGAGCGCGACCGAGTCGTAGCCCTGCATCAGCGGGTACAGGAACTCGTGCACGCTGATCGGCGTGCCGGCCTTGAAGCGGTCGTGGAAGTCGTTGCGCTCCATCATGCGCGCCACGGTGTAGCGCGACGCGAGTTCGATCATGCCGCGCGCGCCCAGCGGGTCGCTCCACTCGGAGTTGTAGCGAATCTCGGTGCGGGCCGGGTCCAGCACCAGGCTGGCCTGGGCGTAGTAGGTCTGCGCGTTGGCTTCGATCTGCTCGCGGCTGAGCGGCGGGCGCGTGGCGTTGCGGCCCGACGGGTCGCCGATCATCGACGTGAAATCGCCGACCAGGAAGATCACCGTGTGCCCCAGATCCTGCAGCTGGCGCATCTTGTTCAATACCACGGTGTGGCCGAGGTGCAGATCGGGTGCGGTCGGATCGAGCCCGAGCTTGATCCGCAGTGGCACGCCGGTTGCTTCTGACCGGGCAAGCTTGGCCAACCAGTCGGGATGCGGTAACAGTTCGTCGCAGCCGCGCAGCGAGATCGCCATCGCATCGCGCACGCGGTCGGTCACCGGAAAAGCGGGCGGGTTCGAGGCGGGCGCGAAAGCTTGAGCGGAAGGCTGGGACATACGGGGCTTTTACGGGGGACCGTCGCCGGGTCGGGTCGGTATACTGCGCGGCGTTTCGGGCTCGCCGACAGCAGTCGGATTGCAGCCTGAACGTGGTTCGCAAGGCGCCACGGATTCTAGTGGAGGCCCTCGGGGCCGCAGGGACAAAAACAGCAGTGCGGGCCGATGTTGCCCGCATTCGAATGAAGAGCCTTCGCGCTCCTGAACCAAATTGAAAACACCTTCATCGTTGGATAGCGCGTTGGCCGCGGCCGTCGCGTGCACCGGTCGCTTCGTCTCTGCCCATTCCCGCGGCCTGACGGTGGCGGTGTCGCTGGCGCTGGTCGGCTTCGGTGTGACCGCATTCGGCATCGCGCCGATGGCGCCCGATGCGTCGGACCTGCCGAAACGTCTGGTCACCGAAAGCGTCAATCCCGACGGCATCCAGGCGCAACTCGATGCATTGGCAGAGCACGACCTGGAGCTGTATCGCACCGACCTGACCCGCGCGAGCGACACCGCCGACACGCTGCTGGGGCGCCTAAACGTGAGCGACGCGTCGGTCGCGCTGTTTCTGCGCACCGATCCGACCGCTCGCAAGCTGCTCGAGGGGCGCGGCGGCAAGATGGTGCGGGTGCAGACCGACGCCAACGGCAGGCTCACGGAACTGGTGGCGCGATACGCCGCCGCCAATCCCGATCAGATCGCCACGAACTTCACCCGGCTGACGGTGCGGCGCGTGGCCGGCAGGCTGATGTCCAGTGTCGAAACCGCACCGTTGGCCACCCAGGTGCGCATGGGCAGCGGCACGGTTCGAACGTCGCTGTTCGCGGCGACCGACGAGGCGCGCATCCCCGACAACGTGGCGACCCAACTCGCCGATGTGTTCTCGACCGACTTCGATTTTCACCGCCAGTTGCACAAGGGTGACACGTTCTCGGTGGTCTACGAGGCACTGACCGCCGACGGCGAACCGATCACCTGGGGCCCCGCAACGGCCGGACGCGTGCTGGCTGCCGACTTCGTCAACAACGGCCGCACCTATTCGGCCATGTGGTTCAAGGACGCGCAGGGCAAGGGCGGCTACTACAACTTCGACGGACAGAGCAAGAAGCGCGCATATCTCGCCAGCCCGGTGGAGTTCTCGCGCGTGACCTCGACGTTCGGAATGCGCCTGCACCCGTTCCTGCATGCCTGGAAGATGCACGAGGGCGTCGACTACGGCGCGCCCATCGGCACGCCGATACGTGCGGTCGGTGACGGCGTGGTCGACTTTGCGGGCTGGCAGAACGGCTACGGCAACGTGGTCGAGATTCGCCACACCGTCCACCGTTCGACGCTGTACGCGCACATGAGCCGCATCGACGTCAAGCGCGGCCAGCACGTTGAGCAGGGCCAGCACATCGGCGCAGTCGGTGCGACAGGCTGGGCCACCGGGCCGCACCTGCACTTCGAGGTCCGGGTCGATGGCGTTCAGGAGAACCCCACAATCATGGCGAAGGCGTCCGAGACGGTGCCGTTGGCGCCGGCTGCGAAGGCCCGATTTGCCCAGCTCGCGCGCAGCCTTCAGGAGCAGCTCGCGGTGGCCGACAGCGTGGCAACACGTTCGGGCGCCTACGCCGAGTAGCGGCCTGCAACGCCGCGCGCAACACGCGGCATACCGGCCCGCAATGACGCGGGCCCGCGACTCCCGGCCGCCACAATCACCCCGATGACAGATCTTTACATCGGCCTGATGTCCGGCACCTCGCTCGATGGCGTCGATGGCGTGCTGGTCGACTTCTCGGCTGGCGGGCCGCGGCCATTGCACGTGATGGCCCACGTTCATCGCAAGTTCGAACCTGCGCTGGCCGGCGAATTGCTGGCACTCAATACACCCGGTGACAACGAGTTGCACCGAGCGGCCGTCGCCGGCAACGCGCTGGCGCGCGTCTATGGCGAGACGGTGGACGCCGTGTTGCGCCAGGCCGAAACGCCACGATCGGCAGTCCGTGCGATCGGCGCGCACGGGCAAACCGTGCGTCACCGACCGGGCGAATTCGACGCCACCGGCTACACCCTGCAGTTGAATAACCCGGCGTTGCTGGCCGAGCTGTGCCATATCGATGTGGTGGCCGACCTGCGCAGCCGCGACGTCGCGGCTGGTGGCCAGGGTGCGCCGCTCGTTCCCGTGTTCCACCGCGCGGTGTTCGGCCTACCTGGCGAGACCGTGGCCGTGCTGAATATCGGCGGCATCGGCAACCTGACGGTGCTGCACGCCGACGGCCGCACCATCGGCTTCGATTGCGGACCGGGCAACGCGCTGATGGACCATTGGTGTCGACTGCACACCGGTCGCGCGTTCGACGACGCGGGCGCCTGGGCCGCCTCGGGCAACGTCAACGAGGAATTGCTCGCCAACATGCTGGCCGACGCCTACTTCCAAATATCTCCACCAAAAAGCACCGGACGTGACCGGTTCCATCCAGCATGGCTGGAGGCGAGGCTGCGAAACCTGGGCGCGCCGATGCGCGCTGCCGACGTGCAGGCGACCCTGGCCGAGCTCAGCGCCGCCACCTGCGCCGCCGATGTCCGCTCGTATGGTGCCGATTCACGCGAGGTGCTGGTTTGCGGCGGGGGGGCGTTCAACGCGTACCTGATGCACCGTCTCGCCGCGCTGCTTCCGGGGCTTACGGTGCTGGCGAGCGATCAGCGCGGCCTGCCCGCGAGCCAGGTCGAGGCCTGCGCATTCGCTTGGCTGGCGCGGGCGTTCATGCGCCGCGAGTGCGCGAACCTGCCGGGCGTCACTGGAGCGGCGGGACCGCGCCTGTTGGGCGCGTTGTACCCGGCTCACTGAGCGAGCAGCCCGAAGCGCAAGAGTGCGCCCGTGCCGGGCGCACCACAAAAAAGCCGCCCGAAGGCGGCCTTGATGTCATGGGCGAGCCGCGTGTTCAGGCCGAAAAGCTGGAGCCGCAGCCGCAGGTGGTCGTGGCATTCGGGTTCTTGATCACGAACTGAGCGCCTTGCAGGTCGTCCTTGTAATCGATCTCGGCGCCGGCGAGGTACTGCAGACTCATCGCGTCGATCAGCAACGTGACGCCGTTCTTGCTCATCTGCGTGTCGTCGTCGTTGACGATCTCGTCGAACGTGAAGCCGTACTGGAACCCGGAACAACCGCCGCCCTGCACGAAGACGCGCAGTTTCAGTTCGGGGTTGCCTTCTTCGTCGACGAGTTCCTTGACCTTGTTGGCCGCGCTGTCGGTAAAGACCAGCGGCACCGGCGGCTCGTCATCGGCCTGCGCGAGGGTTTGGATGTTCTCAGCGACTGCGCTCATGGAAGACTCCTGCGGCAAAGTGCCGTTTTACACATTATCGGAGATTTGAAGCCGCGTGGGTCATCGCGGGGTTTTCCCCACCGACATGAACGTCACCCTCGGCGAACGCCCACGCCGACAGTGGTGTCGGTTCGGTAAAAACACAAAGGCCACCCGAAGGTGGCCTTTCAACGAACAGGTTCGACCTTCGATCAGCGCTTGCTGAATTGCTTGCGGCGACGCGCGCCGTGCAGGCCGACCTTCTTGCGCTCGACCTCTCGAGCATCGCGGGTCACGAAGCCGGCTTGTCTGAGCGGTGGTTTCAGCGCCTCGTCGTAGTCGATCAGCGCGCGGGTGATGCCATGGCGCACTGCGCCTGCCTGACCCGACTCGCCACCGCCGTGCACGTTGACCTTGATGTCGAACGCAGCGTCGTTAGCGGTCAGCACCAGCGGCTGCCGCACCACCATGATGGAGGTCTGGCGGCCGAAATATTCGTCGACGGTCTTGCCATTGACGATGATCTGGCCGGTGCCCTTCTTCATGAAAACGCGCGCCACCGAAGACTTGCGGCGGCCGGTTCCGTAGTTCCAAATTCCGATCATTGCCGCTCCTTAGATTTCGAGGACTTTGGGCTGTTGGGCAGTGTGCGGATGCGAAGCTCCGGCATATACCTTCAGCTTCTTGACCATCGCGTAGCCCAGCGGACCCTTCGGGAGCATGCCCTTCACGGCCTTCTCGATGGCGCGACCGGGGTGCTTGGCCTGCATGTCCTTGAACTTGGTCGCATGGATGCCGCCCGGGTAGCCCGAATGGGTGTAGTACACCTTGTCGTTGGCCTTGTTGCCGGTGACGCGGATCTTGTCGGCGTTGACGATGACGATGAAATCGCCGGTATCGACGTGAGGCGTGTAAATGGCCTTGTGTTTGCCGCGCAAGCGGAGGGCGACTTCACTGGCCACCCTTCCGAGAACCTTATCGGTCGCGTCAATCACAAACCACTCATGCGTCACTTCGGCCGGTTTGGCGCTGAAGGTTTTCATGGCAGTAGGTAAGTTGAGATGTCTGCCCCGCATTGCGACCGCGCTCGGCTCCACTTCTGGAAACTGGTGGGCTCTCGCACGCCGCTTGATCTGCAGCCCCGGCTTGCACCGGCACTGAGCTTCTCGGGGGGAAACTCGAGAAAGCCCATCACTATACCAGAGCATGCGCGCCACGGCCCGAGGACAACCCGGCGGGTCGGGAGGAAAGTCTAATCGCTTGCCGTAGACTGGTGTTAACCCTTAAATCGGATATTTCCAGTCATGAGCATTCCTGACCCACCCGTGACGCCGAACGCCCTCACTTCCGCTGCCAGCGCTTCGTCGCCGGAGCCGATCGCGGTTGTCCCCTCGAATGTGCGCGCCGATATTCCGGTCGCGGCCAGCTGGAACTGGGTTCCGATCCGGTCACTGGGGCCACGCCATCGGGAGCGCATCGCCGCCCATCTGATCGCCCTTGAAGTGAGCGACCGCTACCTTCGATTTGGTTACCCGGCGAGCGATGCCCAGATCTCAAAATACGTGGACATGCTCGACTTCGAGCAAGACGAGGTGTTCGGCATCTTCAGCCGCCGCCTCGAAGTCATTGCGATGGCGCACTTGGCGCACATCGGGATTGCTAACCCCGATGGCGGCCAGTCGATGTCCGAGTTCGGGGTGTCGGTGCTGCCGCGTGGGCGCCGGCGCGGTTTCGGCCGTCGCCTGTTCGAGCACGCCGTGTTGCACGCGCGCAATCGGGGAGTCGAGACGCTGTTCATCCATGCCCTGAGCGAAAACACGGCCATGCTGAAGATTGCCCGCAACGCGGGCGCGACCGTGGTGCGCGAGGGTTCGGAATCCGATGCACGACTGAAACTCCCACCGGACACGCTGGCCTCGCATGTGGGCGAATTCATGGAACATCAAGCGGCGGAACTGGACTATCGGCTCAAGGTGCATGCGCGGATGGTCAACCGCCTCTTTGTCGCGCCCAAGGACCTCAGCATCGCTCAGGGCGAAACCACCCGCGTTGCAAACGACTGACAGGGTGGCGTGTTTTCCGCACGCCTCCCGGTCCGCCCGCCACCGTCCCCTCGGGTCGGGGGATGCTCGGCGGCGCGCGGGACAGTTGGCATCCGGTACATTTGGAAATCAGGCGCGTCGCTCCGACGCGGCCATCGGCTTCTTGAATGAACCGCGCTGTCCGACATGCAAACGCTCCCTTGGATTGTTGCGCTCGCCGCTCTCGCCTTGCTGGCACTCGTGCTGGCGCTGTGGGCGTTCAACAGCAAGCCAAAGAAATCGCTCGAATTGCCCACCGAGTGGGCCCTGACCGCGCGCCCGGTGTTCTCGACCGACGAGCGGCGGGTCTACCGCCTTTTGCGCGAGGCGCTGCCGCACCACATCGTGCTGTCGAAGTTGCCGCTGGTCCGGTTCTGCCAGCCAACCGACCCGAACGAAGTGCGCTATTGGTTCGACCTGCTCGGATCCAGCCACGTGACCTTCGCAGTGTGCAGTGCCAACGGCCGCGTGCTCGCCGCAATCGACCTCGACACCGATCGCGGCAATTCGCGCCGCGTGATGCAGATCAAGCAATCGGTCCTGAGCGCTTGCCGTGTTCGCTACCTGCGCTGCCCGGTGGACCAACTGCCTTCGGTCGCGGAATTGCAGTTGCTGGTGCCCAGCAGCAGCGCCCAGTCCCGTGGCCCGCAACCGGCTTCGGCACCGAGCCTGCATCAGGCCCGAGACGCGTTGTCGCACACGGTGGCCTCGCGGCGTGCCGCGCGTACTGCGCTGTGGCAGGACTCGACGGTGTTCCAGGATTCGTTCTTCGCCCCCGATTCGCGCGATGGATTCGGCGCCAGCGAGTTTTCGCCGCTGAACGCCGGTCAAGCGCTGCGCACGCAACCACGCCGCGCCGGTCAGACGACATACGGCAACGTCGACGATCGGCCCGAGCCGCTGCCCGCGCCCGAGGCCAATGAACTCGGTGGCGTCGTCGTCGACGCGCCGCAGTACACCGGCAGCGCGCGCCACTGACGAAAGCCTCGGGTCGGCGCGTACGATGCGCGCATGAACCCGAACCCGCCGGCTGGCTCGACCCTCGATCGCCTTTCCGAGACACCCTATGCCGGGCTCGGCCCGGAGGTCGTCCTCGACGCGCTCGAAGCGGTGGGTCTGCGCGGCGATGGCCGGCTGATCCAGCTCAACTCCTACGAGAACCGCGTCTTCCAGGTGTTTCTGGAAGACGGCCGTGTCGTCGTCACCAAGTTCTACCGGCCCGGACGTTGGAGCGATGCGCAGATTCTCGAGGAACACGCCTTCGCCGCCGAACTCGTCGCCAGCGAGATCCCGGTGACCGCGGCGTGGTCGATGGCGCTCGACGACGCATCGCGCCACGCTGAGCGGGTCACGCTGTCGGGGCCGACACTGGCACGGCTCGATACGCCACTGGGCGCCTACCGCTTCAGCGTGAGCCAGCGCCTGGCCGGGCGCGCACCGGAGCTCGAAGACGCCGGCACGCTCGAATGGATCGGCCGCTTCATCGGCCGCATCCACGCGATCGGCGCTTTGAAGCCGTTCGAATACCGCCAGACGCTCGACCCGAAGACCTTCGGCACCGACAACCGCGATTGGCTGCTGAGCCAGGACCTGATCCCGCCCGATGCCGAACCGGCGTGGCGACAAACCACCGAAGACGCGCTGGTCGCCGTCGCCGAAGCGTTCGAGCGCAGCCCCGCGCCGCGCCCGCTGCGCCTGCACGGCGACTGCCACCTCGGCAACGTCCTGTGGGGTGCCGATGGGCCGCACTTCGTCGACCTGGACGACGCCGTAATGGGCCCGGCCACGCAGGACCTGTGGATGCTGCTGTCCGGCGACCGCGCGGCGATGACGCGCCAACTCGCCGCCGTGCTCGACGGCTACGAAAGCTTCATGGACTTCGACTGGCGCGAGCTGCGCCTGATCGAGCCGCTGCGCACGCTGCGCATGATCCATCACAGCGCCTGGATCGCCAGGCGCTGGAACGATCCGGCGTTCCCGGTCGCCTTTCCGTGGTTCGACAGCCCGTCGTACTGGGCCGAGCAGACGAGCCGCCTGCGCGAGCAGATCAAGGCGATGGCGGAGCCACCGCTGGGCGGCCGATGAGGCCGGCCTCGGAGCGGCGCATGACGAGCGCCCCGGGCGAGCGCCAGATCAGGCGTCGTTCAACTCAAGCCAGCAGCAACGCGTTGACGCGCCTGACATACGCGGCCGGGTCTTCCAGTTGCCCACCCTCGGCCAGCAGCGCCTGGTCGAACAGGATGTTCGCCAGATCATCGAAATTGGCGCTGGCTTCTAGCTTCTTCACCAGCGCGTGTTCGGCGTTCACCTCCAGCGTGGGCAGCGACTTCGGCGCGCTTTGACCGGCCTGCTTCAGCAGCCGGGCAAGATGGCCGCTCATGTCACCTTCTTCGACCACCAGGCAGGCCGGTGAGTCGACCAGCCGCGTCGTCACGCGCACGTCCTTGGCGCGGTCCTTCAACGTCGCCTTCAAGCGGTCGAGCATCGGCTTGAACGCGGTCGCGGCCTCCTCGGCCTGCTTCTTCTCGGCTTCGTCCTGCAGCTTGCCCAGGTCGACCGAGCCCTTGGCCACGCTTTGCAGCGGCTTGCCGTCGAACTCGTACAGGTGGCTGAGCATCCACTCGTCGACCCGGTCGACGAGCAGCAGCACCTCGATGCCCTTCTTGCGGAAGATCTCGAGCTGCGGGCTGCTCTTGGCGGCGGCCAGGCTGTCGGCGGTGATGTAGTAGATCGCCTCCTGGCCTTCCTTCATGCGGCTCAGGTAGTCAGCAAACGACACACCTTCGTCAGCGTGGGTCGAGGCGAAGCGCAGCAGCTTGGTGAGGCGCTCCTGGTTCGCGTGGTCCTCGCCCACGCCTTCTTTCAGCACCACGCCGAAGTCTTTCCAGAACGCCGCGTACTTGGCCCTTTCGGCGACATCGTCGCTGTCGGCCAGCGCTTCGAGCATGCCGAGCACGCGCTTGGTCGAGCCTTCGCGGATCGCCTTCACGTCGCGGCTCTCCTGCAGCAGCTCGCGGCTCACGTTGAGCGGCAGGTCGGCGCTGTCGATCACGCCCTTGACGAAGCGCAGGTACACCGGCATCAGCGCCTCGGCGTCGTCCATGATGAAGACGCGCTTCACGTACAGCTTGACGCCGCCGCGCTTGTCACGGTTCCACAGGTCGAACGGCGCCTTGGCCGGCACATAGAGCAGTTGCGTGTATTCGCTGCGGCCTTCGACGCGGTTGTGCGTGTAGGCCAGCGGCGCCTCGGTGTCGTAGCTGATCTGCTTGTAGAACTCGGTGTACTGCTCGGGCGTGATCTCGCTCTTGCTGCGCGCCCACAGCGCCGCGGCCTTGTTGACCGGCGCCCATTCGTCCTTCAACACCTGCTTGGACGCCTCGGCGTCCCACTCTTCCTTGCGCATCAGGATCGGCAGCGAGATGTGGTCCGAATACTTGCCGATGATCGACTTGAGCTTCCAGCCGCTCAGGAACTCCTCTTCGCCGTCGCGCAGGTGCAGCGTCACGCTGGTGCCGCGCGCGGCGCGCGTGAGGGTCTCCACCTCGAAGTCGCCGGCCCCTTCGGAACTCCAGCGCACGCCTTGCTCGGCCGGCAGGCCGGCGCGGCGCGACTCGACCGTGATCCGATCGGCGACGATGAAGCCGCTGTAGAAGCCCACGCCGAACTGGCCGATCAGTTGTGCATCTTTTTTCTGGTCGCCGGCGAGCGCCGACATGAACTCGCGCGTGCCGCTCTTGGCGATCGTGCCCAGGTTCGCCACCGCCTCTTCGCTCGACAGGCCGATGCCGTTGTCGGTGATCGTGATCGTCTTGGCCTCGGCGTCGAACGCAACACGCACTTCGAGGTTCGGTGCGTCCTCGAGCAGCTCGGCGTGGTGCAGCGCCTCGAAGCGCAGCTTGTCGCAGGCGTCGGACGCGTTCGAGATCAACTCGCGCAGGAAGATCTCCTTGTTCGAATACAGCGAGTGCGTGACGAGGTGCAGGATCTGCTTGACCTCGGCCTGGAAGGAAAGCGTTTGCTTGGTCATGGTTCTTCGAGTGTGGGCTGTGGGGCGGCACCGCGCCGCCGCGCAAGCGCTGATTTTGGGCCAAGGTGCTTCGATTTCAATATGTCCTGCCTGCCCCGCACTGGACGAGCCTGGCGGCGCCAGGACGCAAAATGCGGCCAATGCAATTGCGCACCGTTACCGCCACCCGCTACGTCACGCCGCTGCGCGAAGGCGGCTCGCTGCCGGCCGTGATCGAAGCCGACGACGACGGCCTGTACGTCTGCAAGTTCCGCGGTGCCGGCCAGGGCCCGCGCGCGCTGATCGCCGAACTGGTGGCCGGTGAAATCGCCCGCGCCGCCGGCCTGCCGGTGCCCGAGATCGTGTTCGTGGAACTGAACCCCGAACTCGCCCGCACCGAGCCCGACCCCGAGATTCAGGACCTGATCCGCGCCAGCGCCGATCGGGTGCACGGCCGCGGCGGTCTGAACCTCGCGCTCGACTACCTGCCCGGCTCCATCTCCTTCGACCCGCTCGCGCTGCAACCCGACGCCGACCTCGCCTCTCGCATCGTCTGGTTCGACGCCTTCGTGACCAACCTCGACCGCACGCCACGCAATACCAACATGCTGGTGTGGCACGGCAAGCTGTGGCTGATCGACCACGGCGCCGCGCTCTACTTTCAGCACGACTGGCGCGACTTCCTCGCACGCGGCACGAGCCCGTTCACGCTGATCAAGGACCATGTGCTGCTGCCCTTCGCGAGCCGCCTCGATGCAGCCGATGCCTGGATGACGCAGCAACTCACGCCGCAGCGTCTGGCCGCCATCGTGGAGCTCATTCCCGACACCTGGCTCGACGACGAGGCCCCGTTCGCCAGCAAGGCCGCGCACCGCGACGCCTACCTGCAATACCTGACCCATCGGCTCGCGCCGCCGCGCGCCTTCTTCGAGGAGGCCCGCCGTGCCCGATCTGCACACGTATGACTACGCGATCGTGCGGGTCGTGCCGCGCGTCGAGCGCGGCGAGTTCGTCAACGCCGGCGTGATCGTGTCGTGCGCCGCGCAGAGTCTGCTGCAGGCTGCGATCGAGCTCGACGAATCCCGCCTGCTCGCGCTCGACCCGAACGCCGATCTCGCCGGAATCCGCGCCGCGCTCGCGGCCATTCCGTTGATCTGCGCGGGCGGCGACGCCGCCGGCGCGCTCGGCCGCCTGTCGACCCGCGAGCGCTTTCACTGGCTGGTGGCACCGCGCAGCACGAGCATCCAGACCTCGCCGGTGCACACCGGCCGCTGCGTTGCGCCGGGGTTGTTGCTGGAAGAACTGATGCGCAAGATGGTGCGGCCGGCGGCGGCGAGCGCTCCACCCGATCCGCACCCGGCGGATCAGCCGACGGCGTAATCCGCCATCGCTTCGCCGAGCCGGATCGGGCGCCCCGGCGTCCAGGCCGGGTTGAACCGCAGTGCGGCCTTCGGGAACAGCAACACCACGGTCGAGCCGAGCAGGAAGCGGCCCATCTCTTCGCCCTGCTTCAGCATGATGTTGCGATCGTCATAGCGCCACTCGCGCAACACCGAACCGCGCGGTGGATTGACGACGCCGTGCCACACCGTGGCCATGCTGCCGACGATGGTGGCGCCCACCAGCGTCAGCACGAACGGCCCGCGCACCGACTCGAACACGCACACCACGCGCTCGTTGCGCGCGAACAGCCCCGGCACGCCGCGTGCCGTCAGCGGATTGACCGAGAACAGGTCGCCGGGCACGTGGATCATGCGCAGCAGCTGCCCGTCGCAAGGCATGTGGATGCGGTGGTAGTCCTTCGGGCTCAGGTAGAGCGTGGCGAAGTGGCCGTTCTCGAACTGCGCGGCGAGCGCGGCGTCGCCGCCGACCAGCGTCGTGGTCGAGTAGCGGTGGCCCTTGGCCTGGAAGATCTGGTCGCGCTCGATGGCACCGAACTGGCTGATCGCGCCATCCACCGGGCAGACCAGGTCGGCCCGCGCGATCGGCCGCGCGTCGGGCTTCAGCGCGCGGGTGAAGAAGTCGTTGAAGCTCTTGTAGGTGGCGATGTCCGGGTTCGCCGCCTCGCTCATGTCGACGCCGTATTGCGCAACGAAGCGGCCGATCAGCTTCGTCGTGCGCGCACCCCATTGCCGTGACGCCCGCCACCCTGCGTAGGCCGTGATCGCGCGCTTCGGCAGCAGGTATTGCGGGAGCACTTTGAGGCGGTCGGACACGGCGTGGGTCAAGGGCTGGCGGAGCGCGGGATTGTATCGACGGGGCCCCTGCGCGCGCTGCACTACAGTGACCCGCATGGACGAGGAACCCCCGATGCGCGCCGCCCCACGCGGCGACCTTCACACGCCGCACTGGCCGCCCGCACTGCCGCGGCACCTCAGCGTGCCCGAAACCAATGTGTTCCACAACGTCGAGGTCTCGGCGGCGCGCTTCCCCGACAAACCCTTCATCGTCTTCTACGACACGCCCATCACGTTCCGCGCGTTCCTCGAAGAGGCCGAGCGCATCGCCGGGTTCCTGCAACACGATTGCGGGGTGCAGGCCGGCGACCGCGTGCTGCTCTACCTGCAGAACAGCCCGCAGTGGATCCTCGCGTTCCACGGCATCCTGCGCGCCAATGCAGTCGTCGTGCCGGTCAACCCGATGAACCGCACCGAAGAGTTGCGCCACTGCGTGCGCGACAGCGGCGCGACCGTCGCCTTCGTGCCGCAGGACCTGTTCGACGAAGTGCGGCCGCTGATCGGCACCGCCGACGACCGCGGCGGCTGCCTTCGGCACGTGATCGTCGCCACCTACAGCGACTTCCTGCGCCGCCCGACCGATCTGCGGGTGCCGAACTTCATCGTCGAGCGGCGCCGCCACATCGAGGGCCCCGGCCTCACGGCATGGGCCGACATGGTCGCGCGCGCGCTGCCGCCCGGCCCGCTCACGCAAGGTCCGGCCGACCTGTGCGTGATGCCCTACACCTCCGGCACCACCGGCCAGCCCAAGGGCTGCATGCACACGCACCGCAGCCTGATGAGCACGCTGGTCGGCGGCGTGCAGTGGTTCCAGCGCACGCAGGACGCGGTCTACCTGTCGGTGCTGCCGCTGTTCCATGTCACCGGTCTGGTCGGCAGCATGTGCGGCCCGTTGTACGCCGGTGCCACCCTCGTGCTGCTGCCGCGCTGGGACCGCGACGCCGCGGCGGCGTGCGTGCAGCGCTACCGCGTCGACACCTGGCAGGCGATCACGGCGATGCTGGTCGACTTTCTGTCGAACCCGCAACTGGGCGAGCACGACCTGAGCAGCCTGCGCGTGGTGCGCGGCGGCGGCGCCGCGATGCCCGAAGCGGTGGCGCACCGGCTGCACGCGCTCACCGGCCAGCACTTCATCGAAGGCTACGGCATGAGCGAAACCATGGCCGCCACCCACATCAACCCGATGCACCGGCCGAAGCCGCAGTGCCTGGGGATTCCGGTGTTCGATGTCGATGCGCGCATCGTCGACCCGCTCACGCTCGAAGAACTTGCGCAGGGCGAGGCCGGCGAGATCATCGTGCACGCGCCGCAGGTGATGCGCGGCTACTGGAACGACGCGGCGGCCACCGACGCGGCCTTCATCGAGCGCGACGGCAAGCGCTTTCTGCGCACCGGCGACCTGGCGCGGATCGACGCCGACGGCTACTTCTTCATGGTCGATCGGCTCAAGCGGATGATCAACGCGTCAGGCTACAAGGTCTGGCCAGCCGAGGTCGAGGCGCTGCTGTACCACCACCCGGCGATTCTCGAGGCCTGCGTGATCGGCGCGCGCGACGCCCGCCGCGGCGAAACCGTGAAGGCGCTGGTGGTGCTGAAGGAAAGCCACCGCGGCAGCGTCAGCGAGCAGCAGCTCATTGACTGGGCGCACGGCCAGATGGCGGTCTACAAGAGCCCGCGCATCGTCGAGTTCGTGGACGCGCTGCCGAAGTCGGGGTCCGGCAAGGTGCAGTGGCGCGAGCTGCAGGCGCGGGAGTCGGCTCGCGCCGACCCGGCTTGAGGCTGGAGCCGCGGCAGCGCGGCGCCGGCGTGCGGCGTCAGTCGGCGGTGCTGAGCAGGTTGCCGAAGAGTTGCCACTGCGTCCCGGTGAACCTGGAGAGCTGGCCCTGGTGGAACAGCGCGTAGTCGGTCGGGCTGTTGTTCATTGCCATGCCCGGCAGCAGCAGCGGCAGCTTCAGGTTCTTGATGTGGGTGGCCTGGCGCATCAGGTTCTCGCGCGTCAGGTCGTTGCCGCACTGCTTGAGGATCTGCACCATCGTCTGCGCCGCCAGGTAGGCGTAGAGGTTGGACGCGTCCTTCGGGTCGCCCTGGGTGTAGTAGCGGCCCATGAAGGCGCGCCACTCGAGCATGGCCGGGTCGTCCTTCCACTGCGGGTCGTTCGGGTCCTTGTAGTACTGCAGCGTGATCAGGCCGACCGATTTGTCGAGCCCCGCCGGCACGAGCACCGAGCCGACCGAGGCCCCGACGTTGTTGACGATCTGCAGCGGCTTCCAGCCCGAGTCGTAGGCCTTGCGGATCGCCTGGGCCGAGAACTTCGGCGTCGCGATATTGATGAAGGTGTCGGCGCCCGAACCCTGCAGCGTGAGGATCTGCGAGTCGACCGTGGGGTCGCTCACCTCGTACGAGGCTTCGGCGACGATCATCTTCGCGTGGGCCGCGCCCAGGCCGTCCTTCACGCCCTTGAGCAGGTCTTTGCCGAAGTCGTCGTTCTGGTACAGGATCGCGACTTTCGCGTTCGGCTTGTTCTTTATCAGGTACTTGGCGTAGATCTGGCCTTCGGCCTGGTAGCTCAGGTTGAAGCCCAGCGTCCACGGGAAATTCTTCGGGTCGTCCCACTTGGTCGCGCCGGTGGCCAGCAGCAGGTGCGGCACGCCTTTGCTGTTCACGTATTTCTGGATCGCCGAGTTACTCGGCGTGCCCAGGGTCTGGAACAACGCCAATACCTGATCCTGCTCGACCAGCTTGCGCACCTGCTCGACCGCCTTGGGCGGGCTGTAGCCGTCGTCGAGGCTGATCAGGTCGATCTTGCGGCCGTTGATGCCGCCGTTGTCGTTGATCATCTTGAAGTAGGCCTGCTCGGCCTTGCCGATCGTGCCGTAGGCCGAGGCCGGGCCGCTGTAGGGCATGGTCTGGCCGAGCTTGATCTCGGTGTCGGTGACGCCGGGGCCGTACTTCTTCTGCGCCAAGGCTGGCGCCGCCGCCATGGCCAGGGCCACGGCGAGCGACGCGGCCAGTACGGTGGCGCGACGGGTGGAATTGAAAGTCATGGAGTCTCTCCTTCGATGTCAACAACACAATCCGGCGCGGCTGCACGCCGCGTTGCGGGCCAGGACGAATACCTTCAACGGCCGCGCCAGCGCTGCAGCCGACCGATCGCGATCCGGATGAACCCTGCCACACCGGTGGGCATCACGTACATGAACAGGATCAGGAAGGTGCCGTAGATCGCCCACGGCGCGGCCTTGGAGATGTCGTCGGCCAGGTTCGGGATGAACTGGATGAACACCGCCCCGTAGATCGCCCCCGGGATCGATGCCAGCCCGCCGATCACCACCCCCACCACCAGCGTGATCGACAGGAAGATGCTGAACGAATCGGGGGCGACGAACTGGATCACGATCGCGCCGAGCGCGCCGGCGATTCCGGTGTACATGGCCGAAACGCCGAAGGTCATCGACTTGACCATCGCGGTGTTCACGCCCATCGCGGTGGCGGCGATCGGTTGGTCGCGGATCGCGATCATCGCCCGGCCCATCCGGCCGCGCAGCAGGTTCCAGCCGATCACGAACAGCACCACCAGGCACGCCAGCACGACGAAATAGAGCCAGCGGTCCTGCGACAGCCCCGACCACGCCGGCGCGTCGGGCTTGTTGATGACGATGCCCTGCACGCCGCCGGTCCAGTGCTCGAAGCCCTTGTACTTGAGCAGCTGCGGCATCGCCACGCCGAGCGCGAACGTGGCCAGCGCCAGGTACAGCCCTTCGAGGCGCAGCGCCGGCAGACCGAACAGGAAGCCCGCCACCAGGCAGACCGCGCCGGCCACCGGGACCGTGGCCCAGTACGGCACGCCGAACTTGTCCATCAGGATCGCCGCCACGTAGGCGCCGATGGCATAGAACGCGCCGTGGCCGAGCGAGATCTGGCCGTTGTAGCCGGTCAGCATGTTCAGCCCGAGCAGCGCGATCGCATAGACCAGCGCCAGCGTGAACTGGAACACCCGGTAGTTGCTGACCACGAACGGCAGCACGCAGGCGCCCACCAGCAGCAGCGCCAGGCCGAGCCACTGGCCGCGGCGCGATGCGGCAGGCGCGCGTGGCGCGGCAGAAGGCGTGTTCGAGGTGGTCATCGCTCAGACCCGGGTGACGTGGACCTTGCCGAACAAGCCCGACGGCCGGATCACCAGCACGCCGACGATCAGCACCAGCGCGAACGTGAGCTTGAGCTCGGTGCCGAGGAACGCGCCGATCACGTTCTCGAGCACCCCGACGATGAAGCCGCCGAGCACCGCGCCGCCGGGGCTGTCGATGCCGCCCAGCAGCGCCGCGGCAAACGCGTACAGCAGGATGCCCGACATCATGTTGGGCTCCAGGAACACCGTGGGCGCGACCATCATCCCGGCGATCGCGCCGATCGCCGACGCCAGGCCCCAGCCCAGCGCCAGCATCCAGCCCACGCGGATGCCCACCAGCCGGCTCGACACCGGGTTCTGCGCCGCCGCGCGCATCGCCAGCCCGAGCGGCGTGTAGCGGAAAAACCCGTACACCAGCGCCAGCACCACCAGCGTGATGCCGATCGAGCCGAGTTCCTGCGACGAGACGTACGAGTTGCCGAACAGCGGCGCCTGCGGGAACGGGCTCGGGAACGGCTTGATCGTGTAGCTGAAGATCCAGCCCGCCAGGCTGTTGAAGATCACCAGCAGGCCGATGAAGACGATCACCACCGACAGGATCGGCGCGTTCTCGACCGGCTGCACGATCACGCGCTCGATCACCACGCCGAGCACGAACGCCAGCCCGACGGTGATGAAGAACGCGGCCCAGTACGGCATGCCGGCCTGGATCAGGCTCCAGGCGATGTAGGTCGAGAACATCGCCAGTTCGCCCTGCGCGAAGTTCACCAGGTGGGTGGCCTGGTAGATCATCACCAGCGCCAGCGCCACGCTGGCGTAGATGCCGCCGGTGGCCAGGCCCGACAGCACTTGATGGAGCAGCAGGTTCATCGCGGGGCGGCCCGGTTCGCGTGTCAGTAGCCGAGGTACGAGCGCCGCACGGCCTCGTCGCTGCGGATCGCCTCGGCGCTGCCGGAGACGACCACGCGGCCGGTCTCGAGCAGGTAGGCGTGGTCGGCGAGCTTGAGCGCGAGCGATGCGTTCTGCTCGACCAGCAGCATGCTGACGCGGTCGCGCTGGTTGATGACGCGGAAGATCTCGAACAGCTCCTGCACGATGATCGGCGCCAGCCCGAACGAAGGCTCGTCGAGCAGCAGCAGGCGCGGGCGCAGCATCAGCGCGCGCGATACCGCGAGCATCTGCTGCTCGCCGCCCGACAAGGTGCCGGCCTGCTGGCGGCGGCGCTCCTTCAGGCGCGGGAAGTGGCCGTACATGCGCTCGAAATCGAGCGCCACCTCGGCCTTGTCATGGCGCGTGCAGGCGCCCAGGCGCAGGTTCTCCTCGACACTCAGGTTGACGAAGGTGCCACGCCCGTCCGGCACGTGGGCCACGCCCAGGCGTACGATGCTTTCGGTGGCGCGGCCCTCGATGCGCGTGCCGTCGAAGCGGATCTCCCCCTGCGTCTTGACCATGCCGCAGACCGCGCGCAGCAGCGTGGTCTTGCCGGCCCCGTTGGCGCCCAGGATGGTCGTGATGCCGCCCTCCTCGACCGCGAAGTCGATGCCGTGCAGCACCTGGGTCGCGCCGTACCGGGCCTGCAGGCCGCGCACTTCGAGCACGTGGGCCATCAGCTGTCGGCTCCCAGGTAGGCGCGGATCACCTCGGGGTTGGCCTGCACTTGCGCGGGCGTGCCGTCGGCGATGACGCGGCCGAAGTCGAGTGCGACCACCTGGTCCGACACCCGCATCACCAGGTTCATGTGGTGCTCGACCAGCAGCATCGTCAGCTTCAGGCGCGCGCGCACCTCGCGCAGCAGCGCCATCAGCGTGCCGACCTCTTCGTGGTTGAGCCCGCCGGCCGGCTCGTCGAGCAGCAGCAGCTTCGGTCGGCTGGCCAGCGCGCGGCCGAGTTCGACGCGTTTCTGGGTGCCGAACGGCAGGTCCATCACGCGGGTCTGCGCCACGCTGCGCAGGTCGAGCAATTCGACCAACTGCTCGGCATGGGATTGCAGCGCCTGCTCTTCGCGCCGCACCCGCGGCAACCGCAGCGCGTTCGCGAAAAAGCCGCTGCGCGCGCGGCAATGGCCGCCGAGCAGGATGTTCTGCCAGACCGTCATCGTGCGAAACAGCGCCAGGTTCTGGAACGTGCGGCCGATGCCGAGCGCGGCGATGCCGTGCGCCGGGGTGGCCACCAGCGGCCGGCCTTCGAAGGTGATGGCGCCCTCGTTGAACGCGTACAGCCTCGACAGGCAGTTGAACAGCGTGGTCTTGCCGGCACCGTTGGGCCCGATCAGGCCGACGATGTGGCCCGCCGCGACCGCGAACGACACCTTGTCGAGCGCCGTGATGCCGCCGAAGCGCACGGTCACGCCGTCGACGCGCAGCAGATCGGTGGGCACGGGCGACGGGGCGATGTTCGGCTCCTGGCTGGGTGGGGGCTGCGGCCTCGAACCGCGGGGCCGCATCGGGCACGAAGATACCGAGCCCGAACCGATTTCAAAGGAGGCTTTACCCTTGCTTTGCAAGGTGCCGCGCCGACTTTGCATGCGCCCCCATTCGCGCGGGTCGCGGCATACTTTGCGCGATGAACGCCGCACCCGTCGCCGCTGCCGACCCGCCTTTCCAGACCCTGGCCGAGTTGATCCGCCGCCACGCGCGCGAGCGTCCGGAACAACCCGCCTTGGTGCAGGGCGACGTGCGCCTGAGCTACACCGAACTCGACGCGCTGATGGACCGCGTGAGCGCCTCGCTGCAACGCGACGGGTTGGGCCCGGGCGATGCGATCGCGATCTGCGCGCAGTCGTCGCCGCGCTTCGCCGCGGTGTTCCTCGGCGCGCTGCGTGCCGGCGTCGCGGTGGCGCCACTGGCGCCGTCGGTCACGCCCGAGAGCTTCGCGTCGATGCGGGGCGACGCGCAGGCCCGCTGGCTGTTCGCCGACGCAGCGGCGCTGGAGGCACTCGGCGAGTCGACCGACGCAGCCGGCTGCATCTCGTTCGACGGCGTCGCGCCGGGCACTGCGTTCGACGCCTGGCTGATGCCCGAAGGCGCACGGCCACGGCCGGTCGAGGTGCCCCCGGCGGCGCCGTTCAACATCATCTATTCGTCGGGGACGACCGGCAGTCCGAAGGGCATCGTCCAGTCGCACGGCATGCGCTGGGCGCACGTGGCGCGCGGCGCCAACTACCGCTACGGGCCCGATGCCGTGACGCTGCTGGCCACGCCGCTGTACTCGAACACGACGCTGGTGGTGTTCTTCCCGACGCTCGCGTTCGGCGGCAGCGTCGTGCTGATGGCCAAGTTCGACGCGGCGCAATACCTCGCGCTCGCCCAGGCCCACCGCATCACCCACACGATGCTGGTGCCGGTGCAGTACCAGCGCCTGATGGCGCTGCCGCAGTTCGATGCCCACGACCTGACATCGACGCGGTTCAAGTTCTGCACCAGCGCGCCGTTCGGCGCCGCACTGAAGGCCGACGTGGTGAAGCGCTGGCCCGGCGGGTTGATCGAGTTCTACGGCATGACCGAGGGCGGTGGCACCTGCATCCTGGCGGCGCACGAGCACCCGCACAAGCTGCACACGGTGGGCCAGCCGGCCGCCGGCAGCGACATCCGCCTGATCGACGACGAAGGCCGGGAACTGCCGACCGCAAACGTCGACGCCATCGGCGAAGTCGTCGGCCACTCGGCCGGCATGATGACCGGCTACCACGGCCAACCCGCCAAGACGCGCGAGGCCGAGTGGTTCGATGCCAGCGGCAAGCGCTTTATCCGCACCGGCGACATCGGCCGCTTCGATGCCGACGGCTTTCTGACGCTGCTGGACCGCAAGAAAGACCTGGTCATCAGCGGCGGCTTCAACATCTACCCGAGTGACCTCGAGGCGGTGCTGCGCGAGCACCCGGCCGTGGCCGACGCGGCGGTGGTCGGCGTGCCCTCGACGCGGTGGGGCGAGACGCCGATCGCGTTCGCGGTGCGCCGTGCCCACGCGGACGCCACGCCCGACGCGCTGCTGCAGTGGGTCAACGCGCGCGTCGGCAAGACCCAGCGGCTGGCGCGGCTGCAGTGGGTCATCGAGTTGCCGCGCAGCGCGATCGGCAAGGTGCTCAAGCGCGAACTGCGCGAACGCCACATCGCCAGCGGCCTGGACCCGAAATGATCCCCGGAGCAAGCACCATGACGACCGACTCGATCACGTACCACCCGCTCGGCGCGAGCGGGTTGAAGGTCTCGCGGCTCTGGCTCGGCACGATGATGTTCGGCGACCAGACCGATGCCACCACGGCCGCGAACATCGTCGCCGCCACGCGCGACGCCGGCCTCAATGCGATCGACACCGCCGACGTCTACGCGGGCGGCGAGTCCGAGCGCATCACCGGCCGGCTGATCGCCGCCGACCGTGCGCACTGGGTCCTGGCGACCAAGCTTGCCAACCCGACGGGGCCGGGCCCGAACGAGCGCGGCCTGTCGCGCCGCCACATCGCCAGCGCCGTCGACGCGAGCCTGAAGCGCCTGAACACCGACTGGATCGACGTGCTCTACCTGCACCGCGAAGACCCGAGCACGCCGCTCGAAGAAACGCTCGCCGCGGTGGCGCACCTGATCGAGCGCGGCAAGGTGCATCACTTCGGGGTGTCGAACTTTCACGCCTGGCGGGTGGCGCGCGTCGCCGAGATGTGCCGCGCGATGGGCATCGGCGCGCCCATCGCCTGCCAGCCGCCGTACAACGCAATGTCGCGCCAGATCGAGACCGAGCTGCTGCCCTGCTGCGCGCACTACGGCCTGGGCGCGGTGGTCTACAGCCCGCTGGCGCGCGGCGTGCTCAGCGGCAAGTACCAACCCGGCGCAGCGCCGCCCGAAGGCTCGCGCGCGGCGCGCAACGACCCGCGCATCCTGCAGACCGAATTCCGACCCGAGTCGCTGGCGCTGGCCGCGCGCATGGCCGAGCACGCGCGCCAGCGCGGCCTCACGCCCACCCAACTCGCGCTCGGCTGGGTCTGGAACAACACGCTCGTCAGCGGCGTGATCGGGGGGCCGAAGACGCTCGCGCAGTGGCAGGACTATCTGGACGCGCTGCACACGCCGTTCAGCGCCGAAGACGAGGCCTTCGTCAGCGCCCTGGTGGCCACCGGCCACGCGTCGACGCCGGGCTACAACGACCCGCAGTACCCGGTGGTCGGGCGGGTGCCGCGCATCGGCTGACTTGGCGGCGCGGCTGCGCCGCCGCGTGCGATGCCGGCGCGCCGCGAGCGCCGGGAGCGTCGGGAGCGCCGCGAGCGCTGCTCAAGCCGGCGCGCGCGCCACCAGCGCGGCGATCGCACGGCCGACCTCGTCGGTCGAGGCGTTGCCGCCGAGGTCGGCGCTGCGTGGCCCGTGCGCCAGCACGGTCTCGATCGCGCCGACGATCGCGTCGTGCGCGGCCCGGCCGGCACCCCGGCTTTCGGTGAGGAAGTCGAGCATCAGCGCGGCCGACCAGATCATCGCGATCGGGTTGGCGATGTTCCTGCCGTAGATGTCGGGCGCCGAGCCGTGCACCGGCTCGAACAGCGACGGAAAGTCGCGCGGCGGGTTCAGGTTGGCCGAGGGCGCGAGGCCGATCGTGCCGGTGCATGCCGGACCGAGGTCGGACAGGATGTCGCCGAACAGGTTCGAGGCCACGACCACGTCGAAACGCGTCGGCTCGAGCACGAAGCGCGCCGAAAGGATGTCGATGTGCTGCTTGTCCACCGCCACTTGCGGGTAGCTGCGGGCCATAGCGTCGGCGCGGCCGTCCCACCACGGCATGCTGATCGCAATGCCGTTCGACTTGGTCGCCACCGTCAGGTGCCTGCGCGGGCGCGATTGCGCGAGCTCGAACGCGAACTTCATCACCCGGTCGGTGCCGACGCGCGAGAACACCGCCTCCTGGATCACGACCTCGCGCTCGGTGCCGGCGTACATCGTGCCGCCCAGGTTGGTGTACTCGCCCTCGGTGTTCTCGCGCACGACGAAGAAGTCGATGTCGCCGGGCCGGCGCGGCTGGCCGCGCTTGTCGACCAGCGGGCACGGCACGCCCTCGAACAGGCGCACCGGGCGCAGGTTGACGTACTGGTCGAACTCGCGCCGGAATTTCAGCAGCGAGCCCCACAGCGAGACATGGTCCGGCACCGTGGCAGGCCAGCCGACCGCGCCGAACAGCAGCGCGTCCATGCCCTGCAGCTGCGCCTTCCAGTCGTCGGGCATCATCTGGCCGCTGGCCTGGTAGTGGTCGCAACTGGCCCAGCCGATGGGCGTGAGGTCCAGCGCAATGCCGAAGCGCCGCGCCGCCGCTTCGAGCACGCGCAGGCCTTCGGGCATCACCTCCTTGCCGATGCCGTCACCGGGAATCACGGCGATCCTGTAGGTCTTGTTCATGCTGCGGCGGGTGGCGGGGTGGCGATGCGCGCATCGTACCCGGCGGTGCGCGCCGGCCACGCACAATGGCAGGCGAAGGGCCACGGCCCGTCATGCAGGAGACGCCGAATGAACGCGCAAGCCGCAACGACGAAAGGCAGGACCACGGTGCGCATCGGTGGCGCCTCGGGCTTCTGGGGCGACACCGCGCTGGCCGTGCCGCAGCTGCTCGAAGCGGGCGACGTCGACTACCTGGTGTTCGACTACCTCGCCGAGGTGACGATGTCGATCCTCGCGGCGCAGCGCGCCAAGGACGCCGCCGCCGGCTACGCCGTCGACTTCGTCCAGATCATGATGCGCGAGGCCCTGCCGCGGCTGCACGCGCAGCGCATCCGGGTGGTCGCGAACGCCGGTGGCGTGAACCCGCTGGCCTGCCGCGACGCGCTGCTGCGGCTCGCGGCCGAGCTCGGCATCACGCTGCGGATCGGCGTGGTGCTGGGCGACGACCTCGCGGCGCGAGCGGCCGAGTTCCGTGCCGCCGGCACCGCCGAGATGTTCAGCGGCGCACCGTTTCCGCAGCGCGTCGCGAGCATCAACGCCTACCTCGGCGCGCTGCCGATCGCGCGCGCGCTCGATGCCGGCTGCGACGTCGTGATCACCGGCCGCTGCGTCGATTCGGCCGTGACGCTGGGCGTGCTGATGCACGAGTTCGGCTGGTCCGTCTCCGACTACGACCGGCTCGCGCAGGGCACGCTCGCCGGCCACCTGATCGAGTGCGGTGCGCAGTGCACCGGCGGCCTGTACACCGACTGGCAGCAGGTGCCCGACTGGGAGAACATCGGCTTCCCCATCGTCGAGGCCGGCGCCGACGGCGGCTTCACGATCACCAAGCCGAGCGGCACCGGTGGGCTGGTCACGCCGGCCACCGTCGCAGAGCAGTTGCTCTACGAGATCGGCGACCCGCGCGCCTACCTCGTGCCCGACGTGAGCTGCGATTTCACGCAGGTGCGCATGGCGCAGGACGGCGCGCACCGCGTGCGCGTGAGCGGCGCCACCGGCCGCGCACCGACCGGCCATTACAAGGTCAGCGCCACCCATGCCGACGGCTATCGCAACACCGGCTTCCTGACGATCGCCGGCGCGCAGGCGGTGCAGAAGGCGCAGCGCACCGGCAGCGCGCTGCTCACACGGATGCAGCGCATGCTCGCCGCGCGCGGCCTGCCGGCGTTCACCGAGACACGCATCGAGGTGCTCGGCGGTGAAGAGATGTTCGGCGCGAACGGCCGCGCGAGCGCGCGCGAAGTGGTGCTGAAGCTGAGCGCGAAGGCGGCGTCCAAAGACAGCCTGGAACTGTTCGCGCGCGAGTTCGCGCCGGCCGCGACCTCGATGGCGCCGGGCACGCTCGGCCTGGTCGGGGGCCGGCCGAGCCCGACGCCGGTGGTGCGCCTGTTCTCGTTCCTGCTTGCCAAGACGGCGCTCGCAGTCGAGATCGACGTGAACGGCGAGCGCTGGCCGGTGCCGATCCCGACCGAGGGCGGCTTCGACCCGCGCGCGCTCGGCCCGGCGCTGCAGCACGAGAGCGCATCGAGCACCGAGGCACCGCGGCGCGTGCCGCTGATCGAACTCGCGCACGGCCGCTCCGGCGACAAGGGCAACCAGGCCAACATCGGCATCATCGCCCGCGACAAGGCGCATCTGCAGATGCTGTCGGCCTGGCTCACGCCCGAGCGCGTGGCGGCGCATTTCGCGCACCGCGCGCCGAGCCGGGTCGAGCGCTTCGACCTGCCGGGCCTGAATGCGATCAACTTCGTGCTGCACGACGTGCTCGGCGGCGGTGGCATGGCCTCGCTGCACACCGACAACCTCGCCAAGGCGTATGCGCAGGTGCTGCTCGCGATGGACGTGCCGGTGCCAAACGACGTTCGATAGAGCGGTCGGACACGCAGAGTGCACGCCAGCGGGGCCAGCGGAAATCGATCGCGCTTGGTGCCCATTGCCAGCGTGTAGCGTTATGCGATACATTTGCCGATGATCAGGACGTTCCGGCACAAGGGCCTGAAAGCCTTCTTCGACAAGGGGAGCATGGCCGGCATTCAGGCAGCTCATGCGCCGCGACTGGCGGCCATGCTGCGACGCCTGAATGAAGCTACCGATGCCCGCGGCATGAACCTGCCTGGCTGGGGCTTGCACCCGCTGAAAGGACGTGAGCTCAAAGGGCACTACTCAGTGTGGGTGAGTGGCAATTGGCGCATGACCTTCACGTTCGAAGGCACCGACGCAGTGCTGGTGGACTACCTCGATTACCACTGAATCCGGAGCAACGACGATGGCACGCATGTTCAATCCCCCGCACCCCGGCCTGACGTTGCGCGACGACGTGTTGCCTGCGCTGGGGCTCACCGTCACGCAAGCCGCGCAACAGCTCGACGTGTCGCGTGTGACGCTGTCTCGTGTCCTGAATGGCCGCGCTGCCATCTCGCCTGAAATGGCACTGCGCATCGAGGCATGGCTGGGCGTGGCGCGCGGAGGTGAGGCCCGCCTGTGGCTGGCAGAGCAAAGCGCTTACGACATGTGGCAAGCCGCGCAGCGTTTCAGGGCCAAGCCGATGCACGTTCAACCGGCGCCCATGTCACCCGCCCAAGGCACGGACGCGAATTGACGTCAGTCGGCGTCTGCATACACCGGGTGGGTTCAATCCACCGGCGGTAGCCGGGCGCCGCCCGCCAGCGCATGCGGCCCGCGCTTCTCGTACCAGTGGGTGATGCGCTGGCCGTCCCAGTGCAACGCGATGTGCGTTCCCGGCCGCGCGTTGCGCAGGGCCTTGGGCCGGAACACGCCGACGCACAGCCCGCCGCGGTGGCGCACGCTGGGGAACTGCACGCCCCAGCTGCCGGCCTCGCGCAGGCGGTGGCCGAGCGCTTGCGGCGCGTCGTAGCGATCGGGATCGAACAGCGCGGCGCCACGCCGCCCGAGCGCACGCAGGTCGTGCAGCGGCGCATCGAGCGTGGCGGTGATCAGGCGCAGGTCCACATCGATCGCCCGCTCGCGGGTGCGCGCGAGGAACACCGCGCGATGGTGGCTGACTTCGGCAATCGCCGTCTCGAGCGCGTGGGCGGCGTAGTACACGCCGTAGTGGCCGTCCGAGAAGCGCGAGCCTTCGGGGTTGAGGTGCGTGAACGCGGCCATGATCAGGCTGCTGCCGGCGCCGCTGACGCGCTCTGCCGGTGGCACGAGCTGCAACTCGCCGATCTCGTCGCGGATGCGCGGGTTGGTCAGCGCCTGGATCGCGAACACCACCTCCAGATCGGCCGGGTCGGCGATGCGGTCATACAGGCCGACGGTCGGGTAGCGCGACGCAATCAGCCGGTAGCTCGGGCGCCAGACGGTGGGCGTGACCGGGATGCGGTTCGCGCCGGCGACCGGGCCTGCGCCGGGCCGCCCCGAGGAGGCTCGGCTCGCCGTGGGCGACGACGCCGCAGGCGTCTTGGGGCGGGCATTCAAGCTTTTCCGCCACGCTGCGCGTCGAGGTAGTCGCGCACCACGTACAGGTCGGCAACCTGCCCGCCCAACATGCGCGCGAGCGCGGAGCGCCCGCCGAACAGCGGCGCGGCGTTCGACTTGCGCACCCACGCGTCGGCCTGGTCGCCCGCCGGCAGCAGGATCTGCAATGCGGCGTAGATCGCGAACAGGTACGACAGCCGCTCGAGCACGTGGCGGTCGAGCGGGGCGGTGACCTTGCCCTGCTTCCAGTGGTACAGCGTGGTGCGACCGACGCCGAGCAAGGTGGTCTGCTCGCTCACGCCGAGCTTCCAGGCGTCGGCCAGGCGCCAGAAGGTGCGCAGCGCCGCTTGCGCGGCCGCGGCGGAACCGAGATCGACCGGCGGTGTGGCGGGCTTGGGGACGGCACTCATATTGCCAGCCTAGTTCAATCGCGGACGAAATTCAATTCTTTGTTCGTGACTGAACTTGGTGTCCGGCGCGACTCCCCTGCCCTTCCCGACGATCCGCGAGGGCGGCTCACCGCTAGCCGCGCGCGTGCGTCACGCCGCCGTCGACCACCAGCGTCGAGCCCATCACGTAGTCGCCGGCGCGCGAGGCGAGGTAGATCGCCGCACCGGCCATGTCTTCGTCGCGACCGATGCGTCCGGCCGGGATGCGCTTGGCGGTCTCTTCGGCATGATCGCGCGCGACCCGGTTCATCTCGGACGCGAACGCGCCCGGCGCGATGGCGCTGACGACGATGTTGTCCTGCGCCAGGCGCAGCGCCATGCGCCGGGTGAGCTGGATCAGCCCGGCCTTGCTCGCCGCGTACGAATAGGTCTCCTGCGGGTTGACCGAGATGCCGTCGATCGAGGCGATGTTGATGACCTTGGCCGGCTGCGTGCTGGCCGCCGCGCGCAGTGGCGCGATCAGCGCTTGCGTCAGGAAGAACGGCGTCTTCAGGTTCAGGTCGACGACCTTGTCCCAGCCCTTCTCGGGAAAGGTGTCGAAGGTCTCGCCCCAGGCCGCGCCGGCGTTGTTGACGAGGATGTCGAGCGTGCGCTCGCGCGCGCCGTAGGCCGCGACCAGCGCGTGGATGCCTTCGAGCGTCGACACGTCGGCCGGCAGCGCGATGCACTCGCCGTGCGCCGACAAGGCCTTCGCGGTGGCCTCGCAATCGGCCGCCTTGCGCGACGAGATGTAGACCTTCGCGCCCTGCGCGAGAAAACCCGCGGCGATCATGCGGCCGATGCCGCGCGAGCCGCCGGTGACGAGGGCGATGCGGCCCTGCAGTGAAAACAGCGAAGAGAGGTCGTTCATCGGGGAGCCCCTTTCAGAGGTGGGTGAAGGCCGACGATTGTGCTGGCGCGGGCCGGTGCCGCGCTGTCACCCGCGCGTCGCAAAGCCGGCGTCAATGGGAGTCAGCCGCCGCGTCCAGCCCGCTTTCGACCGCCTGCACACGCGCCGCGTGGATCGCCTCGCCGAGCGCCGGGCCGCTCAGGCCGCGCGCACCCGCTCGAGCCGCCACCGCGGCGCTGTCCACGCCGCGCGCCAGCGCGAGCGCACGGCCCAGCCGCTCGCGTTGCGGGTACGCCGACTCGCTCAGGCCGAGGCGTCCGCGGGCGTCGCACTCGCAGGCCAGCAGCACCTCGTCGAAGCGCTCGGGCCGGCGGATCGCGTCGCAACGCTCGAGCAGCCGCACCAGCGCCGCCGCGCCGAACTCGGCGCTGCGGTGGACGTTGCCATGCTCGCGCGCGACCACCTCGGCCAGCTCGCGGCACGCCACCGGCACGCGCAGCCGCTCGCCCACCCGGCGCACCAGATCGACGCTGCGCTGCTCGTGGCCGAGGTGGCGCGGCAGCACGTCGGCCGGCGTGGTGCCCTTGCCCAGGTCGTGGCCCAGGCACGCGTAGCGCACCGGCAGGCCCGCGTCCAGGCGGGCCGACATGTCGAGCACCATCATCAGGTGCACGCCGGTGTCGATCTCGGGGTGGTAGTCGGCGCGCTGCGGCACGCCCCACAGGCGGTTCACCTCGGGCAGCAGCCGCTCCAGCGCGCCGCACTCGCGAAGCACCCCGAACAGGCGCGAGGGCCGCGCCTCCATCAAGCCGCGCGCCAGCTCCTGCCAGACGCGTTCCGGCACGAGGGCGTCGACTTCGCCGCTGGCCACCATCTCGCGCATCAGCGCCAGCGTTTCGCCGGCGACGCTGAAGTCGAAGAAGCGCGCCGCGAATCGCGCCACGCGCAGGATGCGCACCGGGTCTTCGGCAAACGCCGGCGACACATGGCGCAGCACCTTCGCCGCCAGGTCGCGCCGCCCGCCGTGCGGGTCGATCAGCGCGCCGGCCTCGTCCTGCGCGATCGCGTTGATCGTCAGGTCGCGGCGCAGCAGATCGTCTTCGAGCGTCACGCCCGGATCGGCGTGGAACTGAAAGCCGCGGTAGCCGGGCGCCGTCTTGCGCTCGGTGCGTGCGAGCGCATGCTCCTCGCGCGTGCGCGGGTGCAGGAACACCGGAAAGTCCTGCCCGACCGCGATGTAACCGGCGTCGAGCATCTGCTGCGGGCTCGCACCGACGACGACCCAGTCGCGATCGAAACTCGTGCGCCCCAACAGCGCATCGCGCACCGCACCGCCGACCAGGTAGCGCTTCATGGTCGGCGTGGCGACAGCGCCAGATCAAGCACCGAATTGACGAACTCGGACTTGGACAGCGAATAACGCTCGCGCGATTCAAGGCTGGCCCCGTCGTGAGCCGCCGCCAGTTCGCGCTTGAGTGCCAGGTACTCCGCCGCGACCGCAGGGCGGCTGCGCAGGTAGTCGCGAAATGCAAGGTGCCGGCGTTCCTGCACGGCGCCGAGCACGCACAGATGGACGTGGTGCGTGCTGGGCCATGCAGCCGGTTTCTGGAAGAACGGGTAGACCAAGTCGAACGGGCCCAGCGCAATGTGGCTGTAGCCGAGCCCTGCAAGCGGCGCTGAATACGCGTTCAGCGCTTCGAGCGACGCGACCGAAACCTGGATATCGATCACCGGTTTTGCCGCAAGGCCGGGCACCGCGGTGGACCCGACGTGCTCGATTCGCAACGCCAGGCCACCCATCGCAGCGCGGATGCGGGTTGCTTCGGCCTCGAACCGCCCGGGCCATGTCGGGTCGTAGGACACGATCTGGATCATCGCGAATCTCGGCGAGCCCCAAGCATTGGTTGATACCGTTGACAGGAGCGTACCGGGCGGGCCACAGGCCAACACAAGTATGCCTGGTCGAGTGATCGGACTTCACCCACGAAGCGCTTGAACGAATTCGTCCGGCGCGACCTGCGCCTGGCGAAGAAGACCGGCCAACGTGCCGATCTTGACCTCGGCATGCATCGGCACGACGCACCCTCTGGATTCGCGCTTCATGATGACGTGGCTGCCGCTTTGGCGCACCTTGTGAAAGCCGAGCCGCTCCAGCGCCCGCTGGATTTCGGCGCCGGTAACGTGGGGCAGGCTAGGCATGCACCGGCTCGGGCACGGTGAACATCGTGACGAACGGATGTCCGGTTGCAGGCAGCGGAAACTCCGAAAGATACAGGGCCGTCGCTTCCCGCAAATTGGCCACCGCCTCCTCCACGGTTTCACCCTGCGTGGTGGTGCCTGTCTCCGGATTCAAGGCGATGAATCCGCCTTCTTCGGCATGCGTGAGGACTGCGGTCAGTTCCATGGTCTTGCTCCTGGATGAAACAACTCGATGGGCGCCAAGCGCTCAAGCCTGGCTGCGATACGGCTCGTCGAACGGCAGGAAGTCGTGCTCCGCGCGCGCCTGCTCGACCCACTGTTGCATCGCGGGCAGCGCGTAGATGCGCTCGACATACGCGCCGATGTCGGCCGGCACCGGCAGCGCGTAGGTCTTGATCCGCGTGCACACCGGCGCGTAGTAGGCGTCGGCGATGCCGAAGCTGCCGAACAGGAACGCGCCACCGCCTTCACCCAATTGCTGGTGCCACATCTGCACGATGCGCGCCAGATCCTGGCCGACGGCCGGCACTTCGTTCATCAGCCGCGCGCCGACCTCGGGCAGCTCGGCTTCGATGTTCATCGGGCAGTGGCTGCGCAGCGCCGTGAAGCCGCTGTGCATCTCGGCGCACAGCGAACGTGCCCGGGCGCGCGCCTTCGGGTCGGCGGGCCAGAGCGCGAGCGCCGGGAACTTCTCGGCCAGGTATTCGGCGATCGCCAGCGTGTCCCAGACCGCGAAGCCGTCGTCGACGAGCACCGGCACCTTGCCGGTCGGCGCGACCTTCGCCAGCGCCTGCTTGAAGTGCGAACCGCCCTCGAAGTTCAGTTGCAGCCTGACCTCGTCGAACGCGATGCCGGTCTGGCGCATCAGCAGCCACGGCCGCAGCGACCAGGACGAGTAGTTCTTGTTGCCGATGTAGAGCTGCATGCGGGTGCCTCCGTGTCTGGACCTCCGATGCTACCGAGTCCGACGCCCCGCAAGAGGCGCACTTGGCAGCGCGCGGACGCGCGCCGCGCGCTCGGGCCCACCCCGGGCTCAGGGCAGGTCGCTGCTCGACGCGTCGGCCGTCAGGTCGGGCGGCGCGATGGCGCGCCCGAGCCGCGCCAGCAGCGATGGCGCCTGCTCGCCCAGCTGCACGGCGTAGTAGGTGGCGTTGCTCAGCACCTTCTTGACGTAGTCGCGGGTCTCGGCGAACGGCACGTTCTCGGCCCACACCGCGGCTTCGAGCGGCGGGCCGTCGCGCCACTGGCGCGAGCGCCTCGGGCCGGCGTTGTAGGCCGCCGCGGCCAGCGGCTGCGAGCCGCCGAAGTCGTCGAGCACGAGCTTGAGGTAAGCGGTGCCGAGCTTGAGGTTCATGTCGCGGTCGGCGATCTGGTGGTGGCTGAAGTGCAGGCCGAGCTTCTTGGCGGTCCAGCGCGCGGTGGCCGGCATGATCTGCATCAGCCCCGAGGCGCCGACGCCGGATTGCGCGCTCATGACGAAGCGCGACTCCTGGCGGATCAGCCCGTACACGTAGGCCGGGTCGAGACCGACGGCGTCGGCACGCGCGGTCACCTCCTTGCGGAACGGCGTCGGAAAGCGCTGCGCCATGTCGATCTCGCCGCGGGTGCGGTCGCTGGTGTTGATGCAGCGGTCCCAGACTTCGTGGTCGCAGGCGAGCTGGGCGGCGGCGAGCAGTTCGCGGTCGTCCATGCCGCGCAGCGAGTAGTTCCATTCGCGCACGCCTTCGTTGCGCAGCCCGATCGCGATGAGTTGCAGCGCACGCGCGAGGCCGGGGTTGCGCTCGGCGGCGTCGCGCTCGGCGTCGGTCAGCGGCGCGGGCCGCGGTGGCATGAAGATCGGCAGGCCCAGGCGCTCGGCAGCGAGCGCGGCATAGAAGTTCATCTGCCCGGCGATGCCGGCGAGCTGCTCGCGGGCGAGCGTGCGCATCGAGTCGGCGTCCTGCGAATCGGCGGCCATCGCCATCAGCGCGCGCGCCTTCCAGTACACCCACGTCGGGTCGCGTTGCTCGCCGTCGCTCATCGCGTTGATCGCCTGCACCACCTGCTGCCAGCGCGCGCGGCCGTTGTCGGCACGCAGCGCGGCGCGCGCCTGCCAGGCCAGCGTGTCGTCGGACCAGTCGATCGGGCGGTCCGCCTTGGCGGCGCGGCGCGCGGCGCGCTGAAAGTAGTCGGACGCCTCGGGCTGGAGCTTCATCGCCGACTGCTTGGCCACGCTGGCCCAGGCCCAGGCGCCCAGGTCGGCGGGCAGGCGCTGGCTCCAGCGCTCGTCGAGCTGGCGGGCGGCGCCTTCCGGGTCGCTCGACGCCATGCGCATCAGCGCCAGCGTGGTCAGCTCGGCGCCGCTGCGGTTCGCGGCCGTTGCGCGGCGCGCCAGGTAACGGATCGGGCTGTCGACGATCTCGTTGACCGCGCTGGCCGCCGCCACGCTGACGAGCGCCGCGGCCTGGCGCGCCGCGCGCGGCCGGCCGGCGTCGATCGACAGGCGCGCCTTGCGCCAGGCGTCGGCGGCACTGAACTGGCCGGCGTCGACGAGGGTGGCGGCGAGCAGAGTGCAGCCATCGTCGGCGTCACGCTGCGCGAACCATGCGGTACGGGCGGCGTCACGCACATCCTTGCCGGCGAGCTGGTCGGTGAGCAGCGCGTAGCAGGTGACCTCGCGGTCGTCGTTCATCCGGAAGCGCGGATATTCGACCGCGAAATTGGCCCAGTCGCGGCGCTTGCCCAACTCGAGCAGCCAGTCGTTGCGCAGCCGGTCCTCCACGTAGGTGCCGCGCCAGCGCGCGGTGAAGGCATCGACCTCGGGCTGCTGCACCTCGTTGATGCGGTTGGTCAGCTCCCAGTAGTCGACCCACATCGCCAGCGGCAGCCGGGCACCGACGGCCTCGGCGCGCAGTGCCGCCAGGCGCTCGCTGTCTCTCTTGCGAAAGGCCTCGCGGGCGTCGACGATGGTGCTGTCACCGGGCTGTGCGCGGGCCACCGGGCTGGCGCTGATCAGCGCCACGCCGAGCACCAGCGCAGCCAGCAGCAGGGCTGGCGCACGGCGCCCATATACTGGCTCGGACAAGGTTTTCAGGTTCAGCATCGTCACCCATTCATCTTGAAGCCCGCCTCACACGACGCCCTTTCGGGGCCGCGGCAGACGCTGCGAAAGAACTTGCTCGAGCGGCGTGAAAAGTTCGCCGCCGGACCCGATGCCGAAGCCGCCGGGGCAGCCCTGGCGCGCCATCTGTTGGCGGTGCTGTCGGAGCTCGAACCCGACCGGCTCGGCGTGTACTGGCCGCATCGATCCGAATTTAACGCAGTGACTGCCCTGCGTGCGGACTTCACGTCGGCAAAGAAGGGTATCGCAACGGCCCTCGCGCTGCCTTTCGCACAACGCTCGCCAGCGCGCATGCACTACCGCGCCTGGAACGGCGACGTTCCGACACGGGTCGACGACTGCGGCATTCCATCCAGTGCCGGCGCGCCGGTGGTGCCCGACGTCGTGCTCGTGCCCTGCGTGGGCTACACGCGCGCCGGGCTGCGGCTGGGCTACGGCGGCGGCTACTTCGACCGCTGGCTCGCCGAGCACCCCGACGTGACCGCGGTGGGCGTGGCCTGGGCCTGCGCCGAGATCGATGCCGACGCCTTCGCAGCGCAGCCACACGACCAGCCGCTGACGCTCGTCGTCACCGAGCACGGCGTCGTCTGACGCAGCTTCGCGCGTGCCCCGGGGCGGTCAGGTCTTGGCGGTCCGGCCGCGGGCGGCACCCTTGGGCGGCGTGACCTTGGCGGGCGGCTTCCTGGCCGGCGCTTTCTCAGCCCTGGCGCGCAGCGCCGCGGCCAGCGCGCGCCGGGCCCAGGGCTGCATCAGCGGCGGCGACTCCATGGCCTCCTCGGGCGCGCTGAAGTAGCCCAGCGCCACCGCCTTGCCCGCCGCGGCGTAGACGAACGGCACGCAGCCGGCGGCCTCGAAATCCGGGCGGGTTGCAGTGTCGACCTTCAGGTACAGGCGCTCCGACAGGATCAGCGCCACGAAAAGATCGTCGACGTACAGGCCGTGGCCGCCGAACATGCGGCGCGAGCGCACCGCGCCGGCCGACCCGAGAAGTTCGATGCAGTGGCTGACGAACTCGTTGCGGCCGGCGCTCTCAAGCAAATGTGGCTTTGCCACTTTGCTTGACCCCTGGGGCGGGAATGTCGAAGTAATTCCCTGCGGGCGCTCATAAGCCAGTCTTGCACAATGACGCCGACCTCTTCAACCTGGAGCCCGGATGGAGCACCCCGCGCCGCAGCATGACGCGCTGCGCAAGAAGCTGATCACCGCGCGGCTCGCGCTGACCGATCGGCTCGAGCGCGCGGTGCGTCTGCAGGACGTGCTGCGCGTGTGGCTGATCGGCCGCACCGAACCGTCGATCGGCGCGTACTGGCCGATCAAGGGCGAGTTCGACCCGCTGCCGGCGCTGTACCGCTGGGCCGAGGGCGCACCCGACGACGTGCAGCGCCGCATCGGCCTGCCGGTGGCCGAGCGCGCCACGGGGCAACTGCGCTTCCATGTCTGGTACCCCGGCTGCCCGATGGAGTTGGACGCCTACGACATCCCGAAACCGAAAGACACCGCCGAGTTCGCGCCGGCCATTCTGATCGTGCCGTGCCTGGGCTTCGGCCCGGGCGGCGTTCGGCTGGGCTACGGCGGCGGGTTCTTCGACCGCACGCTCGCGTCGCTTGCGCCGCACCCGGTGACGGTGGGCGTGAGCTACACGCACGGCTTCCTGCCGTTGCTGCGTTCCGGGCCGCGGGACCTGCCGCTGGACGCGATGCTGACCGAGGACGGCGTGATGTGGCAGCGGCCCTGAGCGCGGCCCGCGTTCAGGGCGCCAACCGGCGCATCAGCGCGAGGGTGGCCACACTCTGGTTCATCGTGTAGAAGTGCAGCCCCGGCGCGCCGCCGGCGCACAGTTGCTCGCACAGCCGGGCGATCACGTCCAGGCCGAAAGCCTTGATCGACTCGACGTCGTCGCCGTAGCCCTGCAGCCGCAGACGGATCCAGCGTGGCATGTCGGCGCCGCAACTGTCGGCGAAACGGATGATGCCGCTGGCGTTGATGATCGGCATGACGCCGGCCACGACCGGGATCGCCGCGCCCAGCGCGCGGGCCTCATCGACGAAGCGGAAGTACGCGTCGGCGTTGAAGAACATCTGCGTGATCGCCGAGCTGGCGCCGGCGCGCACCTTGGTCAGG
>JAGWTP010000106.1 GCA_028868895.1 Burkholderiales bacterium | reverse complement strand
CCAGCAGCAGATCGAGCTGGCGGTGGGTGTCGAGCGAGCGCAGCAACTCGGCCTGGAGCCGATCGATCCAGGACCACGACAGGTGCCCGGCCAGCACTCCGATCGCGGGGCCAGTGCCCAGATTCAGCGGCGCGACCACGTCGACGAAGCGCGGCGGCTTGCCGTCCGGCGCGCGGGGCAGCTTGTCGGCGAGCAGCAACGCGGCGTGTACCGCGCCGAGGTAGGGGTGCTGCAGGCCGTGCTGGAACCATGGCCGGGCCGAGACGTCGGCGCCGTGCAGCACGCCACCGGTGGCTGCCACGACGCGACCGCGGGCATCGGCGACGCCAAGCCACGCGAACTCGGGGAACTGGGCCTGCACCGCTTCGAGATGGCGGCGGATCGCGTCGGCATCGACGTCGCCGGAGGCGACGATCTGCGCCGCGGTGGCCTGGACGATCGAGCGCCGGACGGCCAGGTTCATCGCCAGCGTGTCGCGAATCTGGGTCGCGAACTGCGCCAGCAGCCGCTGCGCGTCGGCGCGGGCGCGGTTTTCGGCCTCGGCGCCGGCCAGGTTCGCCGAGACCAGCGCCGCCAGCGTCACCAGCGCGAACACGGACCAGCCGATGGCGGCGGCCAAGTGCAGGCGGGGGTTCAGCCGCGCCGCCAGCGTCACGCGAGGGTCTCCGGCGCGCCCCAGGCCCTTGGCAGTCGGCGCGCCGCGCCAAGTCGTGACCTTGAAGTGCCGGCCGTCACTGTGCGCGCCGTCACGGGGTCGAATAAGCTACGTTCCATGACGCTCCTGTCTTCCCGCCATTGTCCGCCGGGCGTGCGGCGCCGTTCGCCATGATGGACGAACTGACCGACGCCGTGGCGCGCGCCGCCGGGCTGGCGCCGGATCAGGCCGCGCTGGCCGTGGCGGCGATGTTGCGATTTTTTACCGCACGGATGCCTTCGGCGCTGGTGGGCGAGTTGCACGCCCGGCTGCGTGCACCGGCCTCACCCGGCGAGTCCGCGGACCCGGCGGCGCCGCCGCCTGCGGAGCGGGGCCGGTGAACACGGAGGCCGGCGGCCCCAGCGAGGCCGACCTGCGCCTGCTGATCGTCGACGACCAGCCGCTGATCCGGCGCGGCCTGGCGATGATGCTCGCGGCCGAGCCCGGCATCGTGATCGTCGGCCAGGCCGCCGATGGCCTCGACGCCATCGAGCAGGCCCTGGCCACGTCGCCCGACATCGTCGTGATGGACCTGCAGATGCCGCGCGCCAGCGGCGTCGTGGCCACCCGCGAGATCACCGCCAAGCTGCCCGGCACGCGGGTCGTGGTGCTGACCACCTACGACCACGACGACCTCGTGTTCGAGGCGATCCGCGCCGGCGCGCAGGCCTACCTGCTCAAAGACGCTTCGGAGGCCGAGGTGCTCGAGACGATTCGCGCCGTGCACCGCGGCGAGTCGCGCCTGTCGCCGGCGATCGCACGCAAGGTGATGGCGCAGTTCCGGGCGATCGCGGGCGGCCCTGCCGAGCCCGTTGCCAACGCGCGCGCCGCAGCGGGTGGCCTGCCGGTTGCGGGTGGCGCACCGCCCGCCCGAGCACCGCTGCGCGATCCGCTCGACGAGCCGCTGACCGACAAGGAGGAGCGCATCCTCGACCTGCTCTCGCTCGGCCGCAGCAACAAGCAGATCGCCGCCACCGTCTTCCTCGCCGAGGGCACCGTAAAGAACTACGTCAGCCGCATCATGGACAAGCTGCACGCGCGCAGCCGCACCGAGCTGGCAGTGCGCGCCGTCGGCCGGCGCGGCTGACGCGGCGGATGCGCCGAAGGTGACGTTCGTCACTGCCGGCGTGCCGACCCGCTCGCACGCGCGCTGGCGCCCCTGCGCAGACCGGCCCGCGGCGCATGCGCGGCGAAGTCACCCAACACCTCGGGAGAAGGACCATGAAACTCGATCGTCACCCCGTCGATCCTGCCGCCGATACCGACCGGGCCGCCGGCCAGACCCGGCGGCGCCTGCTCGCCGGCAGTGCCGCGCTGCCGCTGATCGGACTGGTGGCATTCGGCCCGGCCCGGCCAGCCCGCGCGGCGCCCTCGAACGCTGTACCCGCCGCGGTGCGCGATCTCGACAGCGCCGCGATGGCGCTGTTCGACGCCGCCGAGGCGAGCCAGTGGGCGGCCGCGCATGCGGCGCTGGCGCGCGCCCGCACGTCCGCCGCGGCGGTCGATGCGAGCGAGCCGGCCTACCTGGCCGCCGGTGGCCAGTTGAGCCGATTCTTCGAGGCGCGCAACAACCTCGGCGGCGACCTGGTCGAGGCCCGCACCGCCTTGTCGGTCAAGGATCGGCGCTGGCTCGTCAGCGCGGCCGGGCGCATCGCCGACCGTGCCGGCGAGTTCTCGCAGCCGTTCGTCGAGCACGGCGACGCGCTGATCCCGAGCGTCGAATCGCTGCTGTTCCTGGCCCGGCGCATGCGCCGCGCGGTGGTCTGGCAAGACAGCATCGGCTACCGCAACGCCCACGACGATTTCAAGCGGCTCTGGGACGACGTTCGCGCCCGTCTGCGCCCAAAGTCTCCCGACCAGGTGCGCGCGCTCGACCAGGCATTGGCCGGCATGACCCAGGCGCGCTCGACCGCACAGGCCAAGGCGCTCTATGCCGCGGTGCAGCGGCTGCGCGACGGGCTGGGTTGACCGCGCCCCGACGGTGCGGTGCTGCACCGCTTGACGCGGCAACGAACCGCGGCTGCCGCCTGTCGTCAGCTGTACACGTCGATTCTCTGCGCGCCCATCAGCGGCTCGAGCAGGCGCGACAACGGTCGCAGCGCGTTGTAGCGCGCTGCCACCTTGTGCGCGTAGGCGAAGAAGCGCGGCAGGTCGGTGCTGTACTTCGGCTTGCCGTCGCGGTGTTTCAGGCGGCAGAAGATGCCCAGCACCTTGAGGTGGCGCTGCAGGCCGATCCACTCGATCTGGCGCCAGAACTCGCCGAAGTCGTCGGGCAGCGGCAGCCCGGCCTTGCGCGCGGCCTGCCAATAACGCACCGCCCAGTCGATCTCCTGTTCTTCGTCCCAGGAGATGAAGGCGTCGCGCAGCAGCGAGGCCAGGTCGTAGCCGATCGGGCCGCGCACCGCGTCCTGGAAGTCGAGGATGCCGGGGTTGGCGCCGGCCGGCTGGACCGGACTTTCACAGACCATCAGATTGCGCGGCATGTAGTCGCGGTGCACCGCGACGCTGGGCTGGTCGAGCGCGCTGCGCACCAGCACGTCGCAGGCCTCCTGCCACTGCCGGCGGGCCTCGTCGTTCCACGTTGCGCCGCATTCGAGGCCGACGCACCACTCGGGAAAGAGCGCCAGCTCGCGGCGCAACAGCGCGTCGTCGTAGGCGGGCAGCAGGCTCGCGTCGGCACGGGTCTGCCATTGGATCAGCGCGCGGATCGCGTCGCGCATCAGTGTGTCGCGCCGCGCGGTGTCGCCGCGCGCGACGCTGGCCTGCAGCGCGTCGAGGTAGAGCTGCGAACCCAGGTCGCTGAGCAGCAGGAAGCCGTGCGCCACGTCCTGCTCGAGCACCTGCGGCGCGTTCAGGCCGGCGCCGTGCAGCATCGCGGCCACCTGCACGAAGGGGCGCACGTCTTCCTGCGGCGGCGGTGCGTCCATCACGATGCAGCTGCCGTGGCCGCCGGCGCGGTCGACGCGAAAGTAGCGCCGGAAGCTCGCGTCGCTGGAGGCGCTGCGCAGGCTGGCAACGTCGAGTGCGTGGGTCGGCGCCATGGCCAGCAGCCAGTGCTCGAAAGCGCGCTCGCGGGCCGGGTCGGCCCAAGTCAAGGGGGCGGGGAGTGGGGGGGTGATCACGCAGGGTTTCGGAGTGCGCGGCCGTGGGCGGGCACGGGCCGACGAAATGCAAAGGGGGCGCGGCCCGCGGCGCAACGCCGCCGGGCCTCGTGGATAATCGATTCTACAAACCACGCCGCCCCGGGCAGGTGCCGGTGGCGCTCACGCGCTCCACCGCAGCCCGCGCCGCGGGGCTCTTCCCGCCCCTCTCATTGCGCTCGGTCGACCACGCTGGTGTTTCCCCTCCGAACCCGCGCGGCCCGCCCGCGACTCACGACCCTTGCCGCGTCGCTCGTCGCGCTGTTGGCGGGCCGGGCTTGGGCGCAGGCGAGCGGCGCCGACGAGCCGATCGAATTGCGGCCTTCGCCGCAATTGCGACCGGCGCCACGCGGTGATGAAGCACGCAAGCTGCCGATCGTGCTGCGGGCGCGCTCGTTGTCGGGGCGCCCCGGGCTCGACACGGTGGCCGAAGGCGACGCCGAGTTCCGCCGCGGCGGCCTCGTCATCCGCGCCGACCGGCTGAGCTACGACCAGCCCGAAGACCTGGCCATCGCGCACGGCAACGTGCAGATCCGCCGCGACGGCAACCTCTACACCGGCCCCGAGCTGCAGCTGAAGGTGCAGCGCTTCGAGGGCTTCTTCCTGAAGCCGACCTACCACTTCGACCGCACCGGGGCCGGCGGCAGCGCGCAGCGGGTGAACTTCCTCGACGAGCAGCGCGCGGTGGCGATCGGTGCGACCTACACGAGTTGCCCGGCCGACGGCTCGGGCGGCCCCGACTGGCTGTTGTCGACCGACCGCGTGAGCTTCGACTTCGCCAACAACGAAGGTGTGGCCGAAGGGGGCGTGCTGCGCTTTTACGGCGTGCCGATCCTGGCTGCGCCGCGCCTGAGCTTCCCGCTCACCGACGCGCGCAAGTCGGGCTGGCTGCCGCCCAGCTTCGGGCTCGACACCAAGAGCGGGCTGCAGGTGTCGATCCCCTACTACTGGAACATCGCACCGAACCGCGACGCCACCTTCACACCCGAAATCAGCACGCGGCGAGGCCCGGCGCTGGGCACCGAGTTCCGCTACCTCGAACCGAGCTACAGTGGCACGGTCAAGCTGAACCTGACGCCCTACGACCGGCTTACCGACACGACCCGCTACGCGCTCACCGGCTCGCAGGAGGCCGATTTCGGCAACGCGCTGCGGCTGCAGTTGCGGGTCCTGCGCGTGTCCGACAACGACTACTGGAAGGACTTTCCGCGCGACGTGGCGAGCCTGACGCCGCGGCTGCTCGCGTCCGACCTGCAGCTCACCCGGCCCTGGGGCGACTGGTCGGGCTACGCGCGGGTGCAGAAATGGCAGGTGCTGCAGACGGTGGACCCGGCCAGCCGCATCGAGGCGCCCTACGAGCGCGCTCCGCAGATCGGTGCACGCTACGCCAGACGTGTCGGCGCGGGGTTCGAAATCAACTTCGAAGGCGAGTTCAACCGCTTTACCAACCCGACCGATGCCTCGCTGGCGCCGCGTGCGACCGGCATGCGCGTGGACGCACTGGGCAGCGTCAGCCGCCCGTACGTGACGCCGGGATGGACCCTCACGCCGAAGGTGTCGTTCAACGCCGCCTCGTACGCGCTCGACGAGACCCCGGGTGTGACGGCGCAGAACGCGTCTCGGCTGATCCCGACGCTGAGCCTGGACAGCGCGTGGGTGCTCGAGCGCGAGACCCGCTTCTTCGGCCGCGCCGTGCGCCAGACGCTCGAGCCGCGGCTGCTGTATGTCAACACCCCGTACCACGACCAGAACAACCTGCCCAATTTCGATGCCTCGGCGAAGGACTTCAACTTCGATTCGATCTTCACCGAGAACGCCTTCTCGGGCGTCGACCGCGTGTCCGACGCCCACCAGATCACCGCCGGCGTCACCACCCGCGTGCTCGATCCCGACAGCGGCGCCGAGAAGGTCCGTCTGGGCGTGGCGCAGCGCTATCTGCTGCGCGACCAGCGGGTGACGCCCGACGGCAAGCCGCTGACGCGGCGCTTCTCCGACCTGCTGCTGCTGGGCTCGACGACCCTGATTCCGGCCTGGACGGTCGAAGCCTCGGTGCAGTACAGCCCGGACAGCAACCGCGTGTCGCGCTCGGTCGTCAACGCGCGCTACTCGCCCGGCCCGTATCGAACCCTCAGCGCCACCTACCTGCTCACGCGCGGCCTGACCGAACAGGTCGAGTTGGGCTGGCAGTGGCCGCTTTACGGCAGCACGCCCGACGAACCACGCGCCAGCCGCAGCAGTGCCGGCTGCAGCGGCAGCTGGTACGGCGTCGGCCGGTTGAACTACAGCATGCTGGAGCGCCGCATCGCCGACGCGATCGTCGGCGTCGAATACGACGCCGGCTGCTGGATCGGCCGGATCGTTGCCACGCGCCAATCCACCGGCCTGACCGAGGCGACTTCGCGGCTGCTGTTCCAACTCGAGCTGGTGGGGCTGTCGCGCCTGGGCAGCAACCCGCTGCAGCTGTTGAAGGACAATATCCCCGGATACAAGCTGCTGCGCGAGCGAAGCGCCGCCGCGCCACTGTCGAGTGCCTATGACTGAATCGTTGTTCTCCCGCCGCGCCTGGCGCATCGTCGCCTGCGTGCTGAGCCTGGGGATGCCGCTCGCGCCGGCCCTGGCCGCCACACCACCCGACACGGCCGACTACATCGTCGCGGTCGTCAACCAGGAGCTGGTCACCAACGCCGAGTTGCAGGCGCGGCTGGCGCGGATCCGCGAAGAAGCGGCGCGCAGCAACGCCAAGTTGCCACCCCCCGCCGAACTGCGCAAGCAGGTGCTCGACGCGCTGATCGACGAGCGCGTGCTCGTGACCCACGCGCGCGAGGTGGGACCGAAGATCGACGAGGTCGAGCTCGACCGCGCGGTCGCCAACGTCGCGGTGCAGAACCAGATGACGATGGCGCAACTTCGGGCCCGTTTGGAACAGCAGGGCATCCCGTACGCCACGTTTCGCAACAACGTCAAGGACCAGATGCTGCTGGAGCGGGTCCGTGAGCGCGAGGTGAACTCGCGCATCCAGGTCAGCGACGACGAGATCGACGCCTTGCTCGCTCAGCGCCGCGCCGCGGCCGGCAACGCGCCCCAGCTCAACATCGCGCAGATCCTCGTCACCGTGCCCGAAGGCGCCACGCCGGAGCAGGTCGCGCAGCGGCGTGCCCGTGCCGAAGCGGCGCTGGCGCGGGTCAAGGCCGGCGAGTCGTTCGAGAAGGTCGCGCGCGAGGTGTCTGAAGACGGCAACCGGGCGCAGGGCGGCGTGATCGGAATGCGTCCGGCGGACAAGCTGCCCGACCTGTTCGTGGAGGCGGTGCGCTCGCTCAAGCCGGGCGAAATTACTCCCACGCTGTTGCGCAGCGGCGCCGGTTTTCACGTGCTCAAGCTGATCGACCGCCAGGAGGGCGCCGCGTTCACGGTGCAGCAGACGCATGTTCGACACATCCTGCTGCGCGTCTCGCCACAGCTCTCGGTGCAGGCCGCCAAGGCGCGCATCGCCGAGTTCAGGCGCGAGATCCTCGCTGGCACCAAGACGTTCGGGCAGCTCGCGCGCGAGAACTCCGAAGACGGCAGCGCCGCGCAGGGCGGCGACCTCGGCTGGGCCTCGCCTGGCACGTTCGTGCCCGAGTTCGAGGAGGCAATGGACGCGCTGCCGATCGACGGCATCTCCGAGCCGCTGGTGTCGCGTTTCGGCGTGCACCTGATCCAGGTGCTCGGGCGCCGCCAGGTCACGCTCGACCCCAAACAGCAACGCGAGCAGGCCCGCAACGTGCTGCGCGAGCAGAAGTTCGAGACCGCCTACCGCGATTGGGTGCGCGACCTGCGCGGGCGCGCTTACGTCGAGCTGCGCGACCCGCCGCAGTAGCGGCCGATGCGGTGAAGCACCTCGCGCGCAAGCGCTTCGGGCAGCACTTTCTGACCGACGGCGCGGTGATCGACGCCATCGTCGACGCGATCGCGCCGCAGCCCGGCCAGGCGCTGATCGAGATCGGCCCGGGACTGGGCGCGATGACCGACCCGCTGGTGGCGCGCTGCGGCCGGCTGACCGTGATCGAACTCGACCGCGACCTGGCGCAGCGGCTGCGCCGGCGCGGCGAACTCGAGGTGATCGAGTCCGATGTGCTGCGGGTCGACTTCAGCGCCCTGGCGCAGGCGCGCGGCCAGCGCCTGCGCATCGTCGGCAACCTGCCGTACAACATCTCCACGCCGATCCTGTTTCACCTGCTCGAAGCCAGCGAGCAGGTGATCGACCAGCACTTCATGCTGCAAAAGGAGGTCGTCGACCGCATGGCGGCGGCGCCCGGCAACAAGGACTTCGGTCGCCTGAGCGTGATGCTGCAATGGCGCTACGACATCGAGTCGGTGCTCGACGTGCCGCCGCAGGCGTTCGAGCCGCCGCCGAGGGTCGACTCGGCGGTGGTGCGCATGCGACCGCTGCCGGCGGCGGCCGGCGTCGACGCGGGGCTGCTCGAAGAGTTGGTGCGCGTGGCCTTCTCGCAGCGCCGCAAGCTGCTGCGCCATACCCTCGGGCGCTGGCTCGAGGGCCGGCACTTCGCCGGCGCGTTCGACGTTCAGCGCCGCGCCGAAGAGGTGCCGGTCAGCGAGTACCTGGACTTGGCGGCAACGCTCGGCGCGGCTACGCCGCGTTGAGCCACATGGCCGTGTCGAAGGCACTGCTCATCAATGGCATGTTCATGCCGAAGCTGCTGTTTGCAGCGCTCTTTGCGGCCGGCTTGGCCGGCTTTTCCGCGACAACCGTATCGGTAGCCCGCTCCCAAGACCCGAGGTCTTGAGAGCGGGCTACTGAAAAGAATAGAAGCACCTGAAGGGGATCTTCCGCTCGGCCCAGTAGTCGGCAGCGTCGCGGAAGACGTCGAGCAACTGCTCGCGCGCCTCGCGGTCGAAGCGCGGGTTGTCGGGCAACTGCTCCAGCACGACCACGAAGCCGGGCTGTGAGCCCGACTTGTGAACCAGGTCGGTCATGCAGTCGTAGAGCGCGTCCAGGTTCTTGCCGAAGTGCGCCGGAAACGTGAACGCCTGGGCGATGCCTTCGAGCACGTCCTGCTTGGACTGGGCCGACGTCAGGTTCGCATAGAGGAAATGCTGGTCGGCGCCGAGCGCCGCTTCCATCAGGTCCTCCACGCGGAAGGCGCGGATCGATTGAACAATGTTCGGACGGACTGTCTGCAACAGCATGGTCACGTTCCTCCTCGAGTCAAGAAAAACACTTCAAACAACCATCGGATGGCGGTCACGGCGCGATCTGTCGGAACGTCGCGTAGTGGTCGCCGGTGTAGTAGCACGCCGCCGGACGCGTGGGGGGTGTGCCGCCGCAGACGATCCGCCGCGCGCCGCGATCGCGCGCGCCGGGCGTGCGCACCGTGTACTCGTGATAGAAGCCGCGCGGCCGGGCCGGCAGGGCGCGCTCGCGATTGCCGAACACCGTGCCGTCTTTGCGGTGCGCGAACGGGCCACCGGCCAGAATCAATCGGTGGGTGGTTTGCGCTTCAGCCGGCAATTGCGCCAACGCCACCGTGCCCGGAATCAGAACCGGGCCCTTGGCTTGAACCGCGCCGGCCAGCAGCGCCAGACCGACCAAGCTGACCACCCGCCCCGTCTTGCGCAGAGCTTGCCACCAGGGTGGCCGACCGGAGAAAACCACGGGAAATCCCTAAATTTGGAATCCGCGATGTTACCGAATCGGGCCGGAAACCTCAAGCCATTGCCTCAATTTGGGGCAATCGAGGGCGTTGTCGTGTGAGCGCACGCTCTCGACCTTCGCTTTGTAAATTCGATACGGACCTACGAAACAGAGCCTCGATCGACGCCGCTGGGCACGGTCAGGAACGCGTCACAAGGCCTTGCTTTTCCATCGGTATTGCCGTGCCGCGACCGCGCTTCGTGCTTGGGCCGGACCCAGCGCGCTGTCAGCGCGCGGCGTTCGCGTCGGCCACCGTCAGCGCGGTCATGTTGATGATGCGCCGTACCGTTGCCGAGGGCGTCAGGATGTGCACCGGCCGGGCCGCGCCGAGCAACACCGGGCCGATCGCGATGCCGCCGCCGGCGGCGGTTTTCAGCAGGTTGTAGCTGATGTTGGCGGCGTCGATGTCGGGCAGCACCAGCAGGTTGGCTTCACCGGTCAGCGTGCTGCGCGGCATCAGGCGCTTGCGGTAGCTTGCGTCTAGCGCGGTGTCGCCGTGCATCTCGCCGTCCACCTCGAGCCACGGCGCCCGCTGCTGCAGCAGTGCCAGCGCCTCGCGCATCTTGACCGCCGAGGGCTGGTTGCTGGAGCCGAAGTTGCTGTGCGAGAGCAGCGCCGCCTTGGGCTGCAGGCCGAAACGCATCATTTCCTCGGCCGCCATGATCGTGATCTCGGCGAGTTGCTCGGCGGTCGGATCGTAGTTGACGTGCGTGTCGACCAGCATGAGCTGGCGCCCCGGCAGGATCAGCCCGTTCATGCAGGCATAGGTGCGCGTGCCTTCGCGCTTGCCGATCACCTGGTCGATGTAGTGCAGGTGCAGCGCGGTCGTGCCCCAGGTGCCGCACAGCATGCCGTCGACCTCGCCGGTCTCGAGCAGCATCGCACCGATCAGGGTCAGGCGCCGACGCATCTCGATCTTGGCGAGCTGCGCGGTCACGCCCTTGCGCTCGGTCATGCGGTGGTAGCGCTGCCAGTAGTCACGGTAGCGGTGGTCGTTCTCGGTGTTGACGAGGTCGTAGTCGGTGCCGGCGACCAGCCGCAGGCCGAACTTCTCGACGCGCTGCGCGATCACCTCGGGCCGCCCGATCAGCGTGGGCCGCGCCAGGCCTTCGTCGACGACCACCTGCACCGCGCGCAGCACGCGTTCTTCTTCGCCTTCGGCGTACGCCACACGCTTGTTCAGTGCGCGCTTGGCCATCGCGAAGATCGGCTTCATCGTCGTGCCGGAGGCGTACACGAAGGTCTGCAGCTTGTCGCGGTAGGCGTCCAGATCCTGGATCGGCCGCGCCGCCACGCCGGAATCGGCCGCCGCCTTGGCCACCGCTGGCGCGATGCGCATCATCAGCCGCGGATCGAACGGCTTGGGGATCAGGTTGTCGGGCCCGAAGCCCAGCGCCACGCCGGCATAGGCCGCGGCGACGACCTCGTTCTGCTCGGCCTGCGCCAGCTCGGCGATCGCGTGCACCGCGGCGATCTCCATCTCGACCGTGATCGTGGTCGCGCCCGAGTCGAGCGCGCCGCGAAAGATGTACGGGAAGCACAGGACGTTGTTGACCTGGTTCGGGTAGTCGCTGCGGCCGGTGGCGATGATCGCGTCGCTGCGCACTGCCTGCACCTCTTCGGGCAGGATCTCCGGCGTCGGGTTGGCCAGCGCGAAGATCATCGGCTTGGGCGCCATCTTCGCGACCATCTCGGCCTTGAGCACGCCGCCGGCCGACAGGCCGAGGAACACGTCGGCGCCCTCCATCACCTGCGACAAGGTGCGGTGGTCGGTCTTCTGCGCGAACACCGCCTTGTCTTCGTCCATCAGCTCCTTGCGGCCCTCGTAGACCACGCCGGCCAGGTCGGTGACCCAGATGTTCTCGCGCGGCAGCCCGAGCTTGACCAGCAACCCCAGGCACGCCAGCGCCGCCGCGCCCGCACCCGACGCCACCAGTTTGACGCGCCGGATGTCCTTGCCGCCGACCTTCAATCCGTTCAGGAACGCCGCACCGACCACGATCGCGGTGCCGTGCTGGTCGTCGTGGAACACCGGGATCTTCATGCGCGCCCGCAGCGCCCGCTCGACGTAGAAGCAATCGGGCGCCTTGATGTCTTCGAGGTTGATGCCGCCGAAGGTCGGCTCCAGCGCGGCGATCACGTCGATCAGCTTGTCGAGGTTCTTTTCGGCGATCTCGATGTCGAACACGTCGATGCCGGCGAACTTCTTGAACAGCACCGCCTTGCCCTCCATCACCGGCTTGGCGGCCAGCGGGCCGATGTCGCCCAGGCCGAGCACCGCGGTGCCGTTGGTGATCACCGCCACCAGGTTGCCGCGCGAGGTGTACTTGAACGCGTTCGCCGGGTCGGCCACGATCTCTTCGCAGGCCGAGGCCACGCCGGGCGAATACGCCAGCGCCAGGTCGCGCTGGTTGAGCATCTGCTTGGTGGCGTGGATCGCCACCTTGCCCGGGCTCGGAAACTCGTGGTAGTCGAGTGCATCACGGCGAAGCTCGGCGGCCTTTTGTTCGGCGGTGGTGGACATGCGGTTGTCTCGCGGTGGTTCTGCCGGGGCGGGGCGCAGATTGTAGGAGCGTGGTCGGCGCGCGTTGCGCGCCGCCGATAATCGGGCCGCATGTCCCTGGGCGAATTCGACCTGATCGCAAAGTACTTCACCCGCAGTGTGCGCCGCGCCGCGCTCGGCGTCGGTGACGACTGCGCACTGTTCGCCTGCACGCCCGGCATGCAGCTCGCGGTGTCGAGCGACATGCTGGTCGAGGGCCGGCACTTCCTGTCCACCGTCGC
>JAGWTP010000105.1 GCA_028868895.1 Burkholderiales bacterium | reverse complement strand
GTGGCGGCCACCACCGTGCCGCCCGGGCACATGCAGAAGCTGTAGACCGAGCGGCCGTTCCTGGCGTGGTGGACGAGCTTGTAGTCGGCCGCGCCGAGGATGGGGTTGCCGGCGCTGGCGCCGAAGCGGGCCGCGTCGATCAGGCTTTGCGGGTGCTCGATGCGGTAGCCGATGGAGAAGGGCTTGGCCTCCATGAACACGCCGCGCTCGTGCAGCATGGTGAAGGTGTCGCGCGCGCTGTGGCCCAGGGCCAGCACCACCTGGTCGGCGCGCAACTGCTCGCCGCTGGCCAGGGTGACGCCGCGCACGTGCCCGTTCTCGATCAGCAGGTCGGTCACCTGCTGCTCAAACCGGATCTCGCCACCCAGCGCCACGATGTCGGCGCGGATCTTCTCGACCATGCTCACCAGCCGGAAGGTGCCGATGTGGGGCTTGCTCACGAAGAGGATCTCTTCGGGTGCGCCGGCCTTGACGAATTCGGTGAGCACCTTGCGCGTGAGGTGGCGCGGGTCGGAGATCTGGCTCCAGAGCTTGCCGTCGCTGAAGGTGCCGGCGCCGCCCTCGCCGAACTGCACGTTCGAGGTCGGGTCGAGCACGCCCTGGCGCCACAGGCCCCAGGTGTCCTTGGTGCGCTCGCGCACCGGCTTGCCACGCTCCAGCACGATCGGCCGCAGGCCCATCTGCGCCAGCACCAGCGCCGCGAAGATGCCGCACGGGCCGAAGCCGACGACCAGCGGGCGCCGGTCGGCGGGCCAGTCCAGCGGCGCGTGGCCGACGAAGCGGTAGCGCGTGTCGGGAGCCGGCCTGATGTGCGGCTGGCCGGCGAGCCGCTCGAACACCGCGGCCTCGTCGCGCAGTTCGCAGTCGATGGTGTAGATCAACTGCACCGCGCTCTTCTTGCGCGCGTCGAAGCTGCGCTTGAAGACGGTGTAGTTCGTCAGCTCCGCGTCGGCCACGCCGAGCCGCTCGACGATCGCCGGACGCAGCGCGCCCTCGGCGTGGTCCAGCGGCAGACGGAGTTCGGTGATACGCAGCATCGGGGCGACATTCTCGCCGCACGATGGAAAAGGCCGCCCGCAGGCGGCCTGGTACTTGCTGGAGATCGCCGAACGCCGATCAGCTTTCGATATGACGCAGCGCGGCCTTCAGGCGCTGCGCCACACGTTGCGACGCCACCTGGGCGTGGGCCTGGCGCGCGGCCAGCATCGGGTCGGCGTAGTCGGTGCGCTGCAGCGTGCCGTCGGCGGCGGCCTGACGCACTTCGGCTTGCACCTGGGCGCGTGCCAGGTTCGAGGTTTGCAGGATCGCCGTGCCGTACGGGTTGTAGGTGCGGTTCGCGTCGGGGCCGATCAGGCGGGCGCGGCCGGCTTGAGCGGCCGCCCACTGGGCCGCGACCTGCTCACGGCTCGTGGTCGAAACGTTGGCGGCGGCGCGGAACTCGTTGCCGTAGTCGGAGCGCTGCAGTGTGCCGTTGGCGATCGCCTGAGCGAGTTCGGCCTTGACCTCGGCGCGGGTCAGCGTCGCGGCATTGGCTTGATCGGCCAGCGCCAGGGTGCCGATCAACGAAACGGCGACGGTCGCGGCGAAAAGGAGCTTGCTGTTCATGATGGTGACTTTCAGTTCAGAGTGGCTTGACGTTTCCGGGCAGGGCGGCGTTTGTTCTTGGGTGCCGTCTTGTCCAACCTCGGTGAGGTCTTCCTCATCGATGGGGTGAACTGTAGACATTGCTGAAGCATCAATAAACAGCCTATGGTTCAATTGCGCATTGCTGAAACAGAAACAAAGTGGGGGTTGAAAGATGGACCGACTCCATTCGATGCGGGTCTTTGCGCGCGTCGTCGAACAGGGCAGTTTCGCGTCGGCGGCGCGTGAACTGAACCTGTCGCCGGCCGTTGTGACCCGGCTCGTCGCCGACCTGGAGGAGCACCTGGGCACGCGGCTGATCAATCGCACGACGCGGCGGCTGTCGCTCACCGACACCGGCGAGCTGTACCTGGAGCGGGTGCGCCACATCCTCACCGAAGTCGAGGAGGCCGAGGCGCTCGCCACCGCCGCCACCACCGAGCCGCGCGGCCACCTGCGCGTGCTGTGCCCGCCGGCCTTCGCGGTGCACCAGATCGCCAAGCACTTGCCGAAGTTCCGGGCGCTGTACCCGAGGGTCACGCTCGAACTGTCGGTGCCCGGGCCGGTCGAGACGGTGGACGAGAACTTCGACGTCAGCATCGTCATCGAAGGCCGGCGGCCGCTCGACGGCAGCTTCGTCGCGCGGCGGCTGGCACGCTCCGAGGTGATCCTGTGCGCCGCGCCCGAATACCTGGACAAGCACGGCCGCCCGCAACACCCGAAGGAACTGGTCCACCACGACAGCATGGTGCCGCCGTTCCTGCGCGAGCTGACCTTCCACGCCGGCGCCCTGGGCGACGACGAGGCGGCCGCCGAATCGTTCACGCTGGTGCCCACGCGCTCGGCGCTGAGCACCATCCACACCGACACGATGTACGCGGCGGCGCTGGCCGGCCTGGGGCTGACCGGGCTGCCGTCGTTCGTCGCCGAAGACGCGCTGCTCGAAAACGCGCTCGAACGCGTGCTGCCGCAATGGCACCTGTTCACGACCACGCTCTACGCCGGCATGCCCACGCGCAAGCACGTGCCCGCACGCACGCGGGTGTTCGTCGACTTTCTGGTGAAGACTTTCGGTGGCGACGACCGCGATCCGTGGCTGCTCGCCGCCGGCTGCGAAACCCAGCCGCGCGGCCGGGGCGCTCCGGTGCAAGGGTCGCTGGCGCTGGCGCCGTAGCGCGACCGCCGAAAGGCAGCCGGCCGGCGCGCTCAGCCCTGAGTCGCCATGGCCCTGGACGAAAACCGGTGCTGCGCGCGATCGTTGGCCGAAGCCGCGTTCAGCGGGATGGCCTTCGAGCTGTGCGCTTCGGCGTGCTCCCGGCGCACGCTCGCCGCCACCTCTCGCTCTGCCTGCAACTGGACGCCGCGCGCCATGGATTCGTGTATCGCCTGAACGTACAGCGAGAACAGGCACACCATCGCCAACGCTGCACACAACAGCAACAGGTGGCGGGGCGTCAGGTCGAACGCAACGCGAGAAGGCAGAACGATGTGCAAGGACCTCATGGCGTGTCTCCAAAGCGATCGCTCAGTGTCGGAGTGGCCGGTGCACGGCGCTGTCCGCGGACGCCACGCCGCGCTGTAGGACGCCTGCTCGACACGCACAAACCTCCGCGTGCGCCGGGATGGGCCTGTGTCAGACTCTCCCGACCCACTCGAAAACGCAGAGCGGTGCAGGGAGAACCGAGCGATGAACGACGATACGAAAGCCTGTCCGGTCTGTGGCGAGACCATCAAGGCGGTGGCGATCAAGTGCCGGTTCTGCAATACCGATCTGGCCGCCTACGCCGCGGCAAAAGAGGCCGAGACCGAGAAGACCCTGTTCATCGGCCACCCGGTGGTCATCTACAACTTCTGGCAGTGGCTGGCCGTCGTCTTCACCCTCGGCATCGCCTACGTGGTCTACTGGATCCGAAGCACGTCCACGACCTATGAGATGACCACGCAACGGGTCAGGGTCGAACGCGGCCTGCTGTCCAAATCGAAAGAAAACGTCGAACTGTTCCGCATCGACCACTTCGATCTGCACAAGCCCCTGGGGATGCGGTTGGTCGGTCAATGCCTGCTGCACCTTCGTTCGTCGGACGCCAGCTTTCAGACCGTCGTCATCTACGGCATCCCGAATCTGGAAACGCTGGCCGACACCTTGCGCGAATGTTCGCTGCGCGAACGCACCCGAAGAAGGGTGACCACCTTCGTTCAGGCGTGACGCTGCGAGGCCAGGGCGGCTGGCGCGCGCATGAGGCCGGCGGGCCGGTGGCGGCGCTCTCGCAGTGCGGCTTGATTGCACGCAACCCGCAGCAGGCTGGCGGCACACCGGCGACCTGATCGGGCGGCGGACCCGGCAAGCCTGGCGCCACGGGCGTCAGGCCAACGTCGCCGGGTCCAGGTTGGCCCCGCACAGAATCAGGCACACCGTTTCGCCGGCGCGCGGGCGCACCGCGCCGCTGCGCAGCGCGGCCAGCGGCAGGGCCGCGGCGGGTTCGACGGCGAGCTTGAATTCGTCCCACAGGAAGCGCTGCGCGTCGACGATGCTCGCGTCGCTCAGCAGCGCCGCGTGGGCGAGGTGCTGCTGCGTCACCGCCCAGGCGATGGCGCCGATGCGCCGCGCGCCGAGCGAATCGGCGGCGACGCCACCGACCGCCACGTCCACCGGCGCACCGGCGGCACGCGCATTGAACAGCGTCGGCGCGAGCTCGGGTTCGAGCGCGATCACGCGGCTGCGGCCGGCGAACCACGCGGCGATGCCGGCGACCAGGCCGCCGCCGCCCACGCTGACCAGCACCGAGTCGGGCACGCGGTGCTGGCGCTCGATCTCGCGCGCCAGCGTGCCGGCACCGGCAACCACCTCGGGCTGGTCGTAGGCATGCGTCATCAGTGCGCCGGTCTCGCGCTGGCGCGCCTGGCAGGCCAGCAGCGCGTCGGCGTAGTGGTCGCCGGCGATCACCACCTCGGCGCCGAGCGCCACCAGGCGCGCGCGCTTGGCCGCGGAGCTGACGCCGGGCACGTAGATCTCGGCGCGCACGCCGAGCGCGCGTGCCGCCACCGCGGTGGCGATGCCGGCATTGCCGCCCGACGCCGCGATCACGCCGGCCGCGGGAATCGGGTGCGACAGCAGGCGGTTGAACATGCCGCGCGCCTTGAAGCTGCCCGAGCGCTGCAACTGCTCGAGCTTGAGCCAGACCTCGAACGGCGGCGTGCCGTCGGGCAGGCCCAGCGCGCCGCTCGGCAGGCGCCACAACGGTGTCTGGCGCACATGCGGTGAGATGCGCGTGGCGGCGGCGGTGATGACTTCTGGCGTGATCGGCATCAGCATGGGCATGGGCATGGGCATCGGCATGGGCATGGGCATGGGCATGGGCATGGGCATGGGCATGGGCATCGGCATCGGCATCGGCATGGCGCATGGCGCATGGCGCATGGCGCATGGCGCATGGCGCATGGCGCAACCGGGCGACGGACGCGCACAGTATCGGGCCGCCGACCAATCGAGCGCGGAACTACGATGCGCGATCCGCGCCGTGGGCGCGAGGGGAGTCGACGATGCAACTCGGGATGATCGGCCTCGGCCGCATGGGCGCGAACATGGTGCGCCGGTTGATGGGTGGCGGGCACGACTGCGTCGTGTTCGACCGCAACGCCGCGGCGGTGCAGGCGCTGGTGCACGAGCACGCGGTCGGCGCGGCGTCGCTGGCCGAGTTCGTCGGCCGGCTCGCCCGGCCGCGCGCCATCTGGCTGATGGTGCCGGCCGCCGCGGTGGACAACAGCATCGCCGAACTGCTGCCACTGCTCGATGCCGGCGACACGCTGATCGACGGCGGCAACTCCCACTACGTCGACGCCATCCGCCGCGCCCAGGCGCTGGCCGCGCGGCAGGTGCACTGTGTCGACGTCGGCACCAGCGGCGGCGTGTGGGGCCTGGAGCGCGGCTACTGCATGATGATCGGCGGCGAGGCCGAGGTGGTGCAGCGGCTCGACCCGATCTTCGCCACGCTCGCGCCCGGCATCGGCAGCATCCCGCGCACCGCCGGGCGCACCGGAGCGCCCGCCGGCACCGCCGAGCACGGCTACCTGCACTGCGGCGCGAACGGCGCGGGCCACTTCGCCAAGATGGTCCACAACGGCATCGAGTACGCGATGATGGCGGCCTACGCCGAGGGGCTGAGCATCCTGCGCGGCGCCAACATCGGCGCCGCCACCCACGCGGTCGACGCCGAGACCACCCCGATGCGCGAGCCCGAACATTACCGCTACGCGATGCCGGTGCCTGAGATCGCCGAAGTCTGGCGCCGCGGCAGCGTGATCTCGTCGTGGCTGCTCGACCTGACCGCGGCCGCGCTGCACGAAGACCCCGCGCTCGCGACCTTCGGAGGCCGCGTCTCCGATTCGGGCGAAGGCCGCTGGACCATCCAGGCCGCGATCGACGAGGCGGTGCCCGCGCCGGTGCTCACGGCCGCGCTGTATGCCCGCTTCAGCTCGCGCGGCCAGGCCGAGTTCCAGAACCGGCTGCTGAGCGCGCTGCGGTGGCAGTTCGGCGGACATGGGGAGGAGGCGCCGACGGCCGGCTGAGCGCGTCGGGCGTCGGCTCGATGACGTGCGTCGGCAAGACCCCCAGGCACTCGATGCGATGCCCGCACCGAGCCCGTCCGTGCGCACCACCGTCGACCCGGGCGAACAGATGCTCGCCGGCATCGAGGCCATCGCGCGGCACGAGCGGACCAGACCGTGCTTCACGGCGCGGCAGAGCTTTCGTCAAGCTTGATGAACGTGGGATTTGATTCGATCGGTCCACGCACTAAATTGATTCCCGTGTTCCTGGGAGGAATCCAATGCGTGGACTGCTGATCATGGCGACCGTCGCCGCGAGCTTGTTGAACGCCGGCTGTGCCCAGCCGCTCGGGGGCCCGACCGGCATGAAGGCCGACAAGACCTGCGACGGCCCCGGCGTCTGCCAGATCCACGTGAGCGCCACCACCGTCAGCGCAAGCCGGTGCACGGTCGAGTCGGACGTCAAAGACATTCACGTTCCGGCGAGCAAGCGCCCAACGATCCGCTGGCAGGTCAAGGCGGCCGTCCCGAGCGAGCCGTACGACTACCAGTTCCTCTTTTCCCCCATGTCGAATCCGCCCTTCTACGGCGTGACCATCACCGGCAACGACCCGGCGCTGGACTTCGATTCCGCCGGCTATGACCGCGGCGACCCGAAATCGTTCATGTGGACGAGCGTGCACAAGCGAACGATGTCATTCGACTACGGGCTCGTCGTCGTTCGGACCCCGCGCGGCGGCGCGCCCGGCGTGCCGTTGATATGCGAGATGGTCGATCCGAAGATCTACAACGACTGACCTCCGGGCCAAGCGGGCCCGCGTCGCGCCGCTACGCCGCGCTGGTCGCCTCGAGCATCGATTTCAGGCGGGCCAGGGCCCGCCCGAGCTCCGAGTCCGCGCCAACATCGGCCTGGGTTGCCAGCACCCGGGCCTCCTGCAAGAACTGCAGCGCGGCAGCCGACGCGCCGGCCAGGTGCTCCGACTCCGCGCGGGCGCACAACAGCAAGGCCAGGCTCAATCGATCCGATGACTCGCGCAGCAGCGCCTCGCCGATGACGAGGCACTCGCGGCCCTCGGCCACGCGGCCCTGCCGGGCCAGCAGCAGGCCCAGGCTGGCGCGAAACTGACCTTCCAGGCGCGGATCGGCGAGCGCCCGGGCGCCGGCGACCGCCTCGACATAGTGGGTGTGGGCGGCCGGCCAGTCACCCTGCGCCTCCAGCGCGAGGCCGAGGTTGCACAACACGGTACTTTCGAGGCGGACATGGCCGACCTCGCGGGCGATCGTCAGCGCCGCTTCGAACTGGGTCAGCGCCTGCGCGCTGCGCCCCTGCTCGTGGTGGAGCAAGCCGAGGTTGCAGCGCGAATTGCCTTCCCACAGCCGGTCGCCCACCTCGCGCGCCAGCGCCAGGGCCAGGTCGTAGTGGTGGCGCGCGTCGTCGAGCCGGCCGTGGTCGTGGTGCAGGCTGCCCAGGTTGCCGAGCAGGCCGCCTTCCAGCCGCCGGTCGCCGCGTTCGCGCGCCAGCTCGAGTGCGCCCTGGTAGTGGCCACGCGCCTCGTCGAGCAAGCCCTGGTGGTGGGCGTGGTTGCCCAGCGCATTCAGCGCCATCGACTCCAGCGAGCGGTCGGCCAGTTCGCGCGCCAGGCCGAGGGCGCGCGTCAGCGCTGCCCGCGCCGCCTGCAGGTCGCCCGTCACCGTGCGCTGCGAGGCCAGCGCCAGCAGCAGGCGGGCTTCGCAGTGCCGATTGCCCGTGTCGTGGGCCCGGGCCAGGCCGGCTTCGAAATGCTTGCGCGCGCGGGCGACCTCGCCCATTCGGTCGAGTGCGCTGCCGGCGACCCAATCGACCTCGGCGCGTTGATCTTCGCCCAGGCCCGCCATCGCGTCGACCAGCGCCGCCAGTTCCGCCCCCGCCCGCAACGGGCCGCGCAGGCGCAGCGCCGCCCAGGCGCTGCGCAAGGTGCCGATCGCGCTCGGCACGTCTGGTAACGCCACGGCGCGCCGACACGCCACCACCAGGTTGCTGGTCTCGACGCACCCGTGCGCCGTGGCGCAACGCTCGTCGAGCCCGGCAAAGTAGGCCCAGTGACGCTGCTGCGCGGCCGCCGCCGCTTGCGGCCCGCTGCCCGGAAAGCGCCCCTCGGTGCGCAGGTGTTCGGCCGCATACGCGCGCACGCTTTCGAGCAGGTCGAAGCGCTCGTCGGACACCTGGCGCACGAAGCTCTTGTCGACGAGTTCCTGGACCACATCGGCCGGCCAGGTCGGCGCGTCGTCTGTGGCCAGATCGAGCACGGCTTGCGCCGAGACCAGGCTGAAGCCGCCTTCGAACACCGACAACTGCGCCAGGCCGGCCTTTTCCGAGTCGCGCAGCAGGTCCCACGACCAGTCGAACGCCGCACGCAGCGTGGCCTGCCGGTCGTGCCGCCCCGAGCGCGACATCAGCACGCTGAAGCGCTCGTGCATCCGTTCGAGCAAGGCGCTGGGTGCCAGCACCCGCACGCGCGCCGCCGCGAGCTCGATCGCCAGCGGCAACCCGTCGAGCACCTTGACCAGCCTGGCGATCACGGCCAGGTCGCCGGCGCCCGGCGCAAAGCCGCTGCGCGCCGACTCGGCGCGGCGCAGGAACAGCGCGACCGCATCGTCGCCCGGCAACGGCGCGAGCGCGAGCGTCTGTTCGCCCACGATCCCCAGCACCTCGCGCGTCGTCACCACGAAACGCGCCAGCGGTGCCCGCTCCAGCCAATGCCCGAGCGTCTGCTCGGCGTGCCGCGCCACCTGCTCGAAGTTGTCCAGGATCAGCAGGCACCGGCCACGCCCGGCGATGGCGTGGGCGAGTTGCACCACCGGCTCGGTCTTGCCCAGCGGCACGTCCAGCCCCTGCGCCACCGCGAAGTAGATGCCGTCCAGCGTGCGCGCCTGCGACAGGTCGCAGAACCACACGCCGCCGGGGTAGTCGCCCAACTGCGTCCAGGCGAAACGCGTCACCAGCCGGGTCTTGCCGGTGCCGCCCATGCCGAGCACCGAGACCAGCCGGGCGCCGCTTTCGAACTTGCGGGCGAGTTCGAGCAGCGGCCCTTGCCGGCCGACGAAACTGTCGCGCTCGGCCGGCACGCTGTGGCGCACCTCGCGCACCGGCAGCCACAGGTCGTTCTGGCGCACGACCCGGTAGACCTTGGCGCTGTCGGGCGGGGCCGTGAACGGCGCCGCGCTGTCGTTGCCGGCCTCGCCGATCTCGAACAGCTCGACCGGTTCGGCCACGCCGTGCATGCGCCAGTACCCGTGCGACTGGACCCGCTGCGCCACGACGCCCAGCGCGAGCCGCGCATCGGCGCTGAGCAGTGTCTGCCCGCCCAGCGCCAGCGACATCACCCGCGCCGCGATCGGCAGCGCCAGCCCGTCGACCTCGACCGGCTTGGCGCCGCGGGCCACGTCGTCGGGCGGGTTCGGGCGCAACGTGACCGGGCCGACGTGGATGCCGGCGCGGGCCTTGAACGGCAGCCCGAGCGCTGCGAGCGCGCGGTGGTAGGCCAGCGCGTAGCCGACGGCGTCGGCGACCTGCTCGAACAGCAGCAGCATGCCGTCGGTCTTGTCGATCTCGCGGCCGCGCCAGGTCGGCAGCAGGTCGCGCGCCGCGCGGTCGTGCGCGGCCCACAGTGCCGCCATCGCCGCGTCGCCGATCTGTTCGGTCAGCCGGGTGCTGTCGACCACATCGGTCAGGAGCAGCGCTTGCAGGGTCGTCATGGCAGTCGGTCGAAGTTGGGTCCGATGATCGGGTGCGCGTTGGCCCGGTGTCAACGGTGCCGGCGTGCCCCGACTCGCACGCGTTCGACTCGCCCGGTCATCGACGCGCGGCCCGCACGCGGGGGTTCCCCGCTTGCGGTCGCGGTGCCGCGCCGGTGAAACTGCGGCGTCGAAACACGGGGAGTCGCGATGATCCGACCCGCACGCGGTGAGGGTGGCCGGCCGGCTGGCGGGCCGCCATGAACGCCGATCCCGAGGCGGCGCTGGCCGCGCCGCGGTTGACGCCGTTCGCCGACCTGTCGGTGCAGGTGGGCGCACCGATCGAGGTCGGCGCGGTCGGCCACGGCACGCGCCGGGTGATCCCGATCCTCGGCGGCACCTGCGTCGCGCGCGACTGGTCGGCGCGGGTGCTGCCGGGCGGTGCCGACTTTCAGCTGATCGTCAACGAGCGCATGGCGCGCCTGGAGGCACGCTATGTGCTCGAGACCGACGCCGGCGAGCGCATCTACGTCCAGAACGACGCCGTGCGCACGGCCGCGCCCGACGTGATGGCGCGGCTCGTGCGCGGCGAGCCGGTCGACCCGGCGCGGGTGTACTTCCGCTGCGTGCCGCGCTTCGAGACCGCCGCGCCGGCGCTGGCCTGGATCATGGAGCGCGTGTTCCTGGGCAGCGGCGTGCGCCGGCCCGACAACGTGGCGATGCGCTTCTTCGAGGTGATGTAGCGCCCCGTGGCGGCGGCCGGCGCGGCGCGCCCTTCAGCGCCGCACGGCCGGCGCAGCGCCCGGGGACGGCTCGCGGAACAGGTCGATCGCGAGTTCGCGCAGCCAGCGTTGCGCCGGATCGTTCTGCGCCCGCGCGCTCCAGTGCAGGCCGACGCTGAAGTCGGCCACGCCCCAGCGTGGCTGGCCGACCTTGAAGCGCCCGGCCTGCGCGAACTTCGCGGCGATGCGCCGCGGCAGCAGCACCGCGAGATCGGTGGCGCCGACGATCGCCGGGATCACCATGAAATGCGGCGTGCTCAACCGGATGCGGCCCTGCAGCCGCATCGTGTCGAGCAGCCGCACGGTCTCGGTGTGCTGGCGCACGACCACGTAGTCGAGCTGCGCCAGGCACTTCAGCGACGGCCGCGCGGTCAGCACCGGGTGGTCGGCGCGCGCCAGCACCACATAGCGTTCCATGAACAGGCGCTGCTGGCGCGTGTGCTCCACGCCGGGCAGGTAGCCGAAGGCCGCGTCGATCTGGCCGGTGTCGAGCGCGTTCTCGATCTGTGCGTACTCGAGCTGGCGCGTCTCGATGCGCACCTCGGGCGCGCGCCGGCGCACCTCGCGCATCAGGCCGGGCAGGAACTCGCTCTCGCCGATGTCGCTCATGTGCAGCCGGAAGGTGCGGCGTGCGCTCGACGGGTCGAAACGCTCGGCCTCGTGCAACGCCTCGCTCACCAGCGCGAGCGCCTGCTGCACCGCGTGGGCGAGCGCGTCGGCCTGTGCGGTCGGCGCCACGCCGCGGCCGGCGCGCGTGAACAGGGCGTCCTTCATCGCCAGCCGCAGCCGGCTCAGGCCCTGGCTCACTGCCGGCTGCGACAGGCCCAACGCTTCCGCCGCGCGGCTCACGTTGCGCTGGCGGTAGACGGCGTCGAAGATGCGCAGCAGGTTCAGGTCGATGTCATTGATATGCATCCTGCGAATAATACTTAGACGCTTGGGCTGATGGCTGGATCGTCGCACGCTCGCTAAGCTGCGCCTGCAGAGATCGAGCCGGCGCGCTGCCCGTCGCGTCCCAGCCGGCCGCGGAGACGAACCCGATGGAAGTGTCGTTCAGCAAGGAAGTGCAGCTGCTGCGCCTGGGCCGCGGCGACACCTTCCATGGCGAAGGCATCCTGGCGATCACGAAGGCGCTGCTGCAGTCGGGCGTGGCCTACGTCGGCGGCTACCAGGGCGCGCCGGTCTCGCACTTGCTCGACGTGATGGTGCAGGCCAAGCCCTACCTGCGCGAACTCGGCGTGCACGTGCAGGCCTGCGCCAACGAGGCCTCGGCTGCGGCGATGCTCGGCGCCTCGATTCACTACCCGCTGCGCGGCGCGGTGACCTGGAAGTCGATCGTCGGCACCAACGTGGCGGCCGATGCGCTGTCGAACCTGGCGTCGCCCGGCGTGACGGGCGGCGTGCTGATCGTCGTCGGCGAAGACTACGGCGAGGGTGCCAGCGTGATCCAGGAGCGCACCCACGCCTACGCGCTGAAGTCGTCGCTGCTGATGCTCGACCCGCGCCCCGAGCTCGCCAACATGGTGCGCATGGTCGAGGCCGGCTTCGCGCTGTCGGAGGCATCGAACATGCCGGCGATGATGGAACTGCGCATCCGCGCCTGCCATGTGCGCGGCAGCTTCGAGTGCGCCGACAACGTCGCCCCGGCGGTCTCCACGCTGCATCCGCTGGCCGAGCCGGCCGCGTTCGACTACGCACGCCTGGCGCACCCGCCGGTGACCTTCGCACACGAGAAGCTCAAGGTCGCGCAGCGCATCCCGGCGGCGCAGCGCTTCATTGCCGAACACGGCCTGAACGAGGTGTACGACGGCCGCGCCGGCGCGCACCGCGAGGTCGGCGTGATCGTGCAGGGCGGGCTGCACAACGTGCTGGTGCGCAGCCTGCAGCAGCTCGGCCTGGCCGACGCGTTCGGCGCGAGCGACGTGCCGATCCTGGCGCTGAACGTGACGTTCCCGCTGGTGCCGGCGCAACTGTCGGCGTTCTGCACAGGCAAGCGCGCGGTGTTCGTGATCGAGGAAGGCCAGCCCGACTACATCGAGCAG
>JAGWTP010000104.1 GCA_028868895.1 Burkholderiales bacterium | reverse complement strand
TGGTAGGCGAACACCGAGGCGCCGTGGCCGCGGTGGGCCGCGGCGGCGAGCAGGTCTTGCAATGCGTGGCCGTAGAAGATGTTGTCGCCGAGCACGAGCGCGCTCGGCTGGTTGCCGACGAAGCGCTTGCCCAGGATGAAGGCCTGCGCCAGGCCGTCGGGGCTGGGCTGTACGCAGTAGCTGATGTTCAGGCCCCACTGCGCACCGTCGCCGAGCAGCCCCTCGAAGCGCGGCGTGTCTTGCGGCGTGCTGATCAGCAGGATGTCGCGGATGCCGGCGAGCATCAGCGTGCTCAGCGGGTAGTAGACCATCGGCTTGTCGTACACCGGCAGCAGCTGCTTGCTCATCGCCAGCGTGGCCGGGTGCAGCCGCGAGCCGGAGCCTCCGGCGAGGATGATGCCTTTGCGTTGCGGTGCGGTCATGGTGGTCTTGGGCGTGAGGTTCAGTTCAGCACTTCGGTGAGCATGCGTTCGACGCCGGCTTGCCACGGCGGCAGCGTCAGGCCGAACGCGGCGCGCAGCTTGTGCGTGTTCATGCGCGAGTTGGCGGGGCGCCGGGCGGGCGTGGGGAACGCGCTGGTCGGCACCGCGTGGATCGCATCGGGTGCCACCTTGATCGGCTGCCCGGCGGCGCGCGCAAATTCGATCACGTGGCGCGCGTAGCCGTGCCAGCTGGTCTCGCCCTGGGCGACGGCGTGGTAGGTGCCGGCCAGCTCGGGGTGCGCGATGGCTGCGCGCAGTGCGTGGGCGGTCAGGTCGGCGAGCAGGTCGGCGCCGGTGGGCGCGCCGATCTGGTCGTCGATCACGTTCAGCGCGTCGCGTTCCTTGGCGAGCTTGAGCATCGTCTTCGCGAAGTTGCCGCCACGCGCCGCGTAGACCCAACTGGTGCGGAAGATCAGTTGCTTGCAACCGCTGGCGCGGATCGCGTCCTCGCCTTCGAGCTTGGTTGCGCCATAGACGCTGAGCGGGCCGGTGGGCGAGTCCTCGAGCCACGGCGTGCTGCCGCTGCCGTCGAACACGTAGTCGGTGCTGTAGTGCATCAGCCAGGCGCCGAGCACCTTGGCCTCGCGTGCCAGCACGGCCGGTGAGGCGGCATTGAGCAGGCGCGCGAAATCGGGTTCGCCTTCGGCCTTGTCGACGGCCGTGTGCGCCGCGGCATTGACGATGATCTGCGGCGCCACCGCACGCACCGTGGCCGCGAGCGACTCGGGCCGCGAGAAGTCGGCGCTCAGCGGTGCCGGGCTGTCGAAGTCCAGCGCCACCACCTCGCCCAGCGGCGCAAGCGCGCGCTGCAGCTCCCAGCCGACCTGGCCGTTCTTGCCGAGCAGCAGGATCTTCATGCGCTGGCGCGGGCACCGGCCCGGTCGCCGTAATTGGTCGCCACCCAATCGCGGTAGGCGCCGCTTTGCACGTGGGCCACCCAGTCGGCGTGGTCGAGGTACCAGCGCACGGTCTTGCGGATGCCGGTGTCGAAGGTTTCGGCAGGCTTCCAGCCGAGCTCGCGTTCGAGCTTGCGCGCGTCGATCGCGTAGCGGCGGTCGTGGCCGGGGCGATCGGTCACGTAGGTGATGAGCCGCTTGTAGCTGCCGGCCGGGTCGGGGCGCATCTCGTCGAGCAGCGCGCAGACCGTGTGCACGATCTCGATGTTGGGCTTCTCGTTCCAGCCGCCGACGTTGTAGGTCTGGCCCACGGTGCCGCGCGCCAGCACCTCGCGGATGGCCGCGCAATGGTCCTTCACGTACAGCCAGTCGCGCACCTGCTGGCCGTCGCCGTACACCGGCAGCGGCTTGCCGGCGAGCGCGTTGACGATCATCAGCGGGATCAGCTTCTCGGGAAAGTGGTACGGGCCGTAGTTGTTCGAGCAGTTGGTGGTCAGCACCGGCAGGCCGTAGGTGTGGTGCCACGCGCGCACCAGGTGGTCGCTGGCAGCCTTGCTGGCCGAGTACGGGCTGTTGGGCTCGTACAGGTGGGTTTCGGTGAACGGTGCGTCGCCCTTGCCGAGCGATCCATAGACTTCGTCGGTGGACACATGGTGAAAACGGAACGCCGCCTTGGCGTCGCCTTCGAGCGCCGACCAGTACGCACGCGTGGCTTCGAGCAGCGTGAACGTGCCTTCGACATTGGTCTTGATGAACGCGCCGGGTCCGTGGATGCTGCGGTCGACATGGCTCTCGGCCGCGAAGTGCACGACGGCGCGCGGCCGGTGCTGCGCAAACAGGCGGTCGAGCAGGGCGCGGTCGCCGATGTCGCCTTGCACGAACACGTGGCGCGCATCGGCTTGCAGCGAAGACAGGCTCTCCAGGTTGCCGGCATAGGTGAGGGCGTCGAGGTTGAGCACGGGCTCGCCGACGGCCTCGATCCAGTCGAGGATGAAATTCGCGCCGATGAAGCCGGCGCCGCCTGTCACGAGAATCATGGGGGTTCTGCGGTCTTGGTGGGGGGCGTCAGGTGGTTCGCCCATAGGTGTCTTCGAAGCGCACGATGTCGTCCTCACCGAGGTAGCTGCCCGACTGCACCTCGATGATCTCGAGCGGCACCTTGCCGGGGTTGGCCAGGCGGTGGGTCGTGCCGAGCGGGATGTAGGTGCTCTGGTTCTCGGTCAGCAGGATCACCTGGTCGCCGTTGGTGACCTCGGCGGTGCCGCTGACGACGATCCAGTGCTCGGCGCGGTGGTGGTGCATCTGCAGGCTCAACGAGGCGCCGGGCTTGACCATGATGCGCTTGACTTGGAAGCGTGCGCCCGAATCGATGCTGTCGTACCAGCCCCACGGGCGGTGCACCTGGCGGTGCAGCGTGTGTTCGCTGCGCCCGGCGCTGTGCAGCTGGCCGACGATGGCCTTCACGTCCTGGCTGCGTGAGCGGTCGACCACCAGCACCGCATCGGCGGTCTCGACCACGACCACGTCGTCGAGCCCGACCACGCCGACCAGCCGGCTGGTGGCGTGCACGAGCGTGTTGCGGCTGTCGGCGAGCAGCGCGTCGCCGACGCTGGCGTTGCCGTCGGTGTCTTTCGCGCTGACCTGCCAGACGGCGTCCCACGCGCCCAGGTCGGACCAGCCGGCGGCCAGCGGCACCATGCGGATGTCGAAGCGGCCGGCGTCGGGCGCGGCGGTGTCGGCGGGGCACTGCTCCATCACCGAGTAGTCGACCGACTCGGCGGGAATGGCGGCGAATTCGTCGCGGCCCGGACGGATGAAGCTCGCGTCGAGGGTCTTCGCGGCCCAGGCCTTGTTGGACGCGGCGGCGATGTCGGGGCGAAAGCGTTCGAGCGCGGCCAGCCAGACCGAGGCGCGCACGACGAACATGCCGCTGTTCCAGTAGTAGTGGCCTTGCGCGAGGTAGCGCTGCGCGGTTTCGAGGTCGGGCTTCTCGACGAACTCGGCCACGCGCAGCGCGGCGCCGGGGTCGTCGCCGGCGCTGGCGCGGATGTAGCCGAAGCCGGTTTCGGGGCGGTCGGGGGTCACGCCCAGGATCACGATCGCGCCGCCGGCGGCGACGCGCACGGCACGCTGCAGCGCCGCGGTGAACGCGGCCTCGTCGGTGACGGTCTGGTCGGCCGGGCTGACCACCAGCACCGGGTCCAGGCCGCCGCCCCGCGCGTGCAGCGCGGCCAGCGTCATCGCCGGGGCGGTGTTGCGCCCCATCGGTTCGAGCAGCACGGTGGCCGGCGGCAGCCGCAGCTCGCGCAGCTGGTCGAGCACGAGGAAGCGGTGGTCCTCGTTGCCGACGATGCACGGCGCGGCCACTTCGATGTCGGCGGCACCGAGCGAGGCCAGCCGCAGGGCGGCCTGCTGGAACAGGCTGCGTTTGCCTTGCAGCACCAGGAACTGCTTCGGGTGCTGGGCGCGCGACAGCGGCCACAGCCGCGTGCCGCTGCCGCCGGCCATGATGACGGGTTGGACGGGGATGGTGGTCATGGTGGGCTCGATGGTGTGCGGCGGCGGTCAGCCGGCCAGGCCGTTCGGGTTCAGGCGTTGCCAGCGCCAGCTGTCGACACACATGGCGTCGAGGTCGCGCGTGGCGCGCCAGCCGAGCAGCTCGTGGGCGAGCGACGGGTCGGCATAGCAGGCGTCGATGTCGCCGGGGCGGCGCCCGACGATCTCGATCGGCACCGAGCGCCCGCTGGCGCGCTCGAACGCGCGCACCAGTTCGAGCACGCTGTGGCCGCGGCCGGTGCCCAGGTTCGCGGTGATCGAGCGCGGGCCGTCGAGCAGGTAGCGCAGCGCGTCGACGTGGCCCTGGGCCAGGTCGAGCACGTGGATGTAGTCGCGCACGCCAGTGCCGTCAACCGTGTCGTAGTCGTTGCCGTACACCTGCAGCCGTTCGCGCTTGCCCACCGCCACCTGGGTGACGAACGGCATCAGGTTGTTGGGGGTGCCGCGCGGGTCTTCGCCGATCAGGCCGCTCTCGTGCGCGCCCACCGGGTTGAAGTAGCGCAGCAGCGCGATGCGCCAGTCGGGCTCGGCGTGCTGCAGGTCGCGCAGGATGTTCTCGCTGATCAGCTTGGTCGCGCCGTACGGGTTGGTCGACGACAGCGGCGCGTCTTCGCGGATCGGCAGGCTCTGCGGCTTGCCGTAGACGGTGGCGCTGGAGCTGAACACGAGCGTCTTGCAGCCATGCCGCGCCATCGTCTGCGCCAGCGTGAGCAGGCCTCCGAGGTTGTTGGCGTAGTAGGCCAGCGGCCTGGAGGCGCTCTCGCCGACCGCCTTGAACGCGGCGAAATGCACGGCGGCGTCGATGCGCTCGCGCGCGAACACCGCGTCCATCGCGGCGGCGTCGCAGACGTCGGCGCGGATGAACTCGGGCGTGCCGCCGCTGAGCGTGGCGAGCCGGTTCAGCACCTCCGGCGAGCTGTTCGAGAAGTCATCGACGCCGACGACCCGAAAGCCCGCCGCCAGCAGGCTCAACCAGGTGTGCGAGCCGATGAAGCCGGCCGCGCCGGTGAGCAGGATGCGCGGGGCCACCGGCTGGCTCATCGAAGCGTGAACTGCGCCGAGCAGCTCGCGGTGTTGTCGGTGTACGAGAACCCGGCGTTGCCTTCGAGCGTGCGCGACGCGTGAGCGACGTTGCACGCCAGCAGCCAGCTGCGCGCGATCGCCCAGTTGGCACCGAGCGAGGCACTGCGGGTGTTGTCGGCGTGGCCGTTGCCGGACGCATCGATCAGCCTGGCGTGGTTGTATTGCACGCTGGCGTTGAGCGTGATCTTCGCGGTGGCCGCGTAGCCCACGCCGAGCGAGTAGGTGTCGGTGGTCTGGCTGTACGCCGACAGGCCCTGGAGCGTGGTTCCGCGTGCCGCGCCGGGATAGTTGAACAGGCTCGAATAGGTGCCCGCATCGCGGCTCACGCCGGCGTTGAACGTGAGCTTGGCGGTCGGCGCGTAGTTGGCCGACACCGCGCCGGTGAGGCCGGAGAAGTCGAGCGCGCCCAGGCCGGAGTTGGTCAGCCGGGTCCAGCTCAGGCGCGCGTTCACGCGGGTCTGCTCGGTGGTGCGCCAGTCGGCCGTGAGGTCGAGGTTGCGGCCGTTGGCAGTGTTGGGCTGGTAGTTGCCGGGGCTGGGCTGCAACGCGTACGGCGAGTCGGTGCGGGTGTAGCGCAGCGCGGTGCCGAGCGTGACGTCGGGGCCGAGCCGGTAGTTCACGCCGAGGCTGGTGGCGTCGGCCGACGACTGCGACGACAGGTATTCCGGCGCCGAGTAGCGCAGCCGGCTGTGCGCGTACGAGCCCACGAGGTTCAACAGCCCTTCGCCGCCCCAGCGCACGCTGGTGCCGAACTGCTCGGTCTTCAGGATGTTGCGTGCCGCGAGCGGCTGGCTGGCGTTGTTGTTGAGCGTGGCCAGGCTCTGGTTGGCGCTGGCGTTGAAGTTGCCCGAGAGCGTGTCGATCGTCGCCCAGTCCCAGCCGGCGTTGACGCCGTAGCTGGTGTTGTCGAGCGTGCCCAGGCGGCGGTACTTGTTGTAGTTGACGTTCGCGCTGGCGTAGATGCGCTGGCGGCTGATGGTCTGGTCGAAGCCGCCGAGCAGCCCGGTGCTCGAGTAGCTGTCGGCCGGGCCGCCGGCGATGCGGTAGACGTTGCTGTCGTGCGTGAACGCCTGGCTTGCGCCGATGTAGTACGGGCTCGGTTCGTCGGCCCAGGCGCCGGTGCCGGCCGCCACGGCGAGCACCGCGATCAACGGCCGCAGGGTGGCGCAGGACCGGGCTTGAATCTTCTGAGCGTGCATTCGGTGTCTCCAGTGGGCGGGCGTGGAAGGCGGGGCGTGGCGGCGGGGCGAGGTGTCAGCGTGTCAGCGTGTCGGTGTGTCGGTGTGTCGGCGTCAATAGGCATTCCGGTCGAAGAACACCAGCCGGATCGTGCGCACGATGATCTGCAGGTCCAGGCCTAGCGACCAGTTGCGCAGGTACTCCAGATCGTATTCGACGCGCGCCTGCATTTTCTCGATCGTGTCGGTCTCGCCGCGGTGGCCGTTGACCTGGGCCCAGCCGGTGATGCCGGGCTTGACCTTGTGGCGCACCATGTAGGCCTTGATCAGCCGGCGGTACTCCTCGTTGTGCGCCACCGCGTGCGGGCGCGGGCCGACGATGCTCATGCGCCCCTGCAGCACGTTGATGAACTGCGGCAACTCGTCGAGCGAGGTGCGCCGGATGAACGCGCCGAAACGGGTGATACGCGGGTCATCCTTGACGGCCTGGCGCACCACCGGGCCGTTGTCTTGCGCGGTCATCGAGCGGAACTTGTAGACCACGATCTCGCCACCGTCCAGGCCGTTGCGGCGCTGCTTGAAGATCACCGGGCCGCTCGAACTGAGCTTGACACCGATGGCGATCGCCAGCAGGAGCGGCGAGATCAGGATCAGGATGATCGTGGCCAGCACGATGTCGCTGATGCGCTTGACCAGTTCGTTGGTGCCGGTGAACGGCGTCTCGCAGATGCCCACCACCGGCACGCCGTTCATGTCCTGCAGGCGCCCCTGGATGATGCTGATGCCGAACACGTCGGGCACGAAGAACAGCGAAGCGGTGGTGCCCTGCACGTCTTCGAGCAGCTCGACGATGCGCGGCTGCGAGCCCAGCGGCAGCGTGATGTAGACCTCGCGCACGCCGCGCTCGGTGATGTAGGTGGCCACGTCCTTCAGGCCGCCCAGGCGCTGCGCGCTGGCGTCTTCGTGGACGCGGTCGTCGGTGCGGTCGTCGAAGTAGCCGACGAAGTCGACGCCGTGGTCGGTGCTTTCGGCCAGCGCCTTGGCCACCTTCACGCCGAGCGCGCCGGCGCCCACGATGATCGCCGTGCGCCGCGCCGAGGGCCGCGCCGACAGGCGCTGCAGCGTGACCTTGCCGATCCAGACCGCGACCCACTGCAGCACCGGCGTGGCGACGAGCCAGTTGAGCAGCACCGCGTTGTCGAAGAAGTGCAGGCTGCGGGTGGCGTAGCCACACAGCGCGAGGATCGCCACCAGCGTGACCCACGACGAGAGGATGTCGACGCCGGCGGCGATCAGGTTGTCGCGAAAGCGGTTGCGCCCCGGAAAGGTAAGCGCGAAGACCAGCAGGCCCAGCGTCAACGCGGGACGGTCGACCGGCTCGTCGGCATACAGCGTGACGAACAGGAACGTCAGCACCGTGATGCTGGGCTCGAGAAACGCCGCCACGAGCGAAGTCACCGACTGGGGTGCGCTGTAAAAGGTTCGCTTGTAGGCTCTGTCTTCAAACATGGGTGCGTGCTGTCCGCCCGAATCGCCTGCAGTTCTGTGACGATCTGGCGTGCGTCTCGCTGTCGAGCGGTGGTGGGTTGGCTGCCGAAATGCCCCGGACGAACCACACAAGTTCGGCGCATGCCCGCTCGCCGCGGGTTCGGCCACGTGCCGGGCGGATTCTCCCTCAAATCACATGCCGCCCGACCCCGGGGCGCGGCGGCCCGGCGGGGTGGCGTGCCTACAATCCGTGCATGCTTCACGCCCTCAATGCGATGCTCGGCAACGCTGCCATCGAGCGCCTGACACTGCTGACCAACCACGTGCTCGGGTCCGAGCCGGCAGCCACTCAGCGGCTCGCGGCACACACCGGTCGTTGCATCCGCTTTCAGTTCGACGGCTGGCCGAGCCTGCTGCCGGCGCTGCCCTCAACGACGTTTCGGGTCACGCCGGCGGGGCTGGTCGAATGGTGCGGCGACGCGCCGCCCGCCGATCCCGACCTGCGCGTGGCCATCGACGCGTCGAACCCTGCCGCGGCGATGGCGCAGGCGCTGGCCGGCACGCGCCCGAAGGTCGAGGTGGCCGGCGACGCGGCGTTCGCGGCCGACCTGAACTGGCTGTTCGACAACCTGCGCTGGGATGTGCAGGACGACCTCGAAAGCGTGGTCGGCGCGGCGCCGGCGCGCGAGATCGCGCGTGTGGCCGGCGGCGTGGCGGCGGGCCTGCGCCAGGCCGTGCGCACGCTCGACGGCCTGGTCAACCGCGGTCGCGGCGGCCCGGCGGAACCACCGCCGGGACCATCGCCGCAATGAGGCACGTCGCCCGGCTGCTGTTCATCTGCATCACGGTTCTGCGCTACGGGCTGGACGAGCTGGCGTTGTCCAGTTTTCGCCAGCGCTGGGTGCGGCTGCTGGTGCGGGTGATGACGGTGGGGCGCCGGCTCGACGCACCGCGCGGCGAGCGGCTGCGCATGGGCCTGGAGCGGCTCGGCCCGATCTTCGTCAAGTTCGGCCAGGTGCTGTCGACGCGCCGTGACCTGCTGCCCGCCGACCTCGCCGACGAACTCGCCGAACTGCAGGACAACGTGCCGCCGTTCCCGGCCGCGCAGGCGCGCGCGCTCGTCGAGAAGGCCTTCGGGCGCCCGATCGACGCGATCTTCGAGAGCTTCGAGGCCGAGCCGGTGGCCAGCGCCTCGATCGCGCAAGTGCATTTCGCCACGCTCAAGGGCGGGCGCGAAGTGGCGGTCAAGGTGCTGCGCCCGGGCATGCTCGCGGCCATCGACGACGACCTCTCGCTGCTGCGCACGCTGGCGCGCTGGGTCGAGCGCCTGAGCGCCGACGGCAAGCGCCTGAAGCCGCGCGAGGTCGTGGCCGAGTTCGACAACTACCTGCACGACGAGCTCGACCTGGTGCGCGAGGCCGCCAACGCGGCCCAACTGCGCCGCAACATGCAGGGCATCGAGCTGATCATCATCCCCGAGATGGTCTGGGAGCTGTGCACGCAAAGCGTGATCGTGATGGAGCGCATGAAGGGCGTGCCGATCAGCCAGACGCAGCGCCTGCGCGACGCCGGCGTCGACATCCCGAAACTGGCGCGCGACGGCGTCACGATCTTCTTCACGCAGGTGTTCCGCGACGGCTTCTTCCACGCCGACATGCACCCGGGCAACATCCAGGTGTCGATCGCGCCGCAGACCTTCGGCCGCTACATCGCGCTCGACTTCGGCATCGTCGGCACGCTCACCGAGGTCGACAAGGAATACCTGGCGCAGAACTTCATCGCGTTCTTCCGGCGCGACTACAAGCGCGTGGCCGAGCTGCACCTGGAGTCGGGCTGGGTGCCGCCGAACACGCGGGTCGACGAACTCGAGGGCGCGATCCGCGCCGTCTGCGAGCCGCACTTCGACCGGCCGCTGAAAGACATCTCGCTCGGCCAGGTGCTGCTGCGGCTGTTCCAGACCTCGCGCCGCTTCAACGTCGAGATCCAGCCGCAGCTGGTGCTGCTGCAGAAGACGCTGCTCAACGTCGAGGGGCTGGGCCGCCAGCTCGACCCCGAGCTCGATCTGTGGAACACCGCCAAGCCGTTCCTCGAGAACTGGATGCACCAGCAGATCGGCTGGGCCGGCTTCGTCGAGCGCCTGAAGAAGGAGGCGCCGCGCTACGTGCAGCTGCTGCCCGAGCTGCCGCGGCTGCTGCACCGCACGCTGCAGCCACACCTGGCCGCGGAGCAGCGCGCGTTCGAGGCGCTGCTCGGCGAACAGCGGCGCACCAACCGGTTGCTGCGCGTGCTCGTCTACGGCGGGGCCGGCGTGGTGATCGGGTTGCTGGCAGCGTTGGCGGTCGTGCGCTGGAGCTGACCCCGTGCCGTTCGGATAGTCGGCATCAACCAATATCCGTTTGGGCTGAGCCCTTCGACGTTGCTCAGGACAGGCTTGTCGAAGCCCTGGTGGCATGGCGAAAGCCTTCGAGAGGCCGAACGGTCCTTTACCGAATGGTATGGCGACCTGACCTGGCGCGCGACCGCGCCCCGGAGCGCGCCGTATAATTTGCGGTTTTCCTTTTCAAATCAAGGGCTTGGCCATGCCGATCTATGCCTATCGCTGCGCGACGTGCGGGCACGCGAAGGATGTGCTGCAAAAGATGAGCGACGCGGTGCTCACCGTGTGCCCGCAGTGCGGCGCCTCCACCTTCGTCAAGCAGGTGACCGCGGCCGGCTTCCAGCTCAAAGGCTCGGGCTGGTACGTGACCGATTTCAAGGGCGACAACAAGCCTGCCGCGACGGCCGCCACCGCGGCCGACGGCGCCAAGACCGACGCCGCCAAGGGTGAGGCCGCGAAGGGCGACGCCAAGGCTGACACCGCCCCCGCTGCGCCCGCCGGCGCGGTCAAGGGCGATGCCGCCCCTGCGCCCGCCGCCGCTGCGCCGGCGGCGCCGCCGGCCGCTTCGCCGCCCTCGGGTGGCAAGTGAGCGCGCGGCTGCACCGAGCAACGCCGTGAAGAAATACCTCATCGCCGGGCTGCTCGTCTGGCTGCCGCTGGCGATCACGATCTGGGTGCTGCAGGCCGTGCTGGGCACGCTCAACGGCATGTTCGGCTGGTTCCTGAACGCCGGCAAGGCAGTGCTGCCGGTGGCGGCCGAACCGTTGATCGACCTGCTGCTGCGCATCCCCGGCCTGGGCGTGATCGTGATGCTGCTGGGCCTGCTGATCACCGGCGTGTTCGCCACCAACATGGTCGGCCAGTGGTGGCTGCGCCAAGGCAGCCGGGTGCTGAGCAAGATCCCGATCGTCAAGTCGATCTACAACTCGGTCAAGCAGGTCTCGGACACGCTGTTCTCCAGCACCGGCAACGCCTTTCGCGAGACCGTGCTGGTGCAGTACCCGCGCCACGGCAGTTGGACCATCGCCTTCGTGACCGGCCGCCCCGGCGGCGAGGCGGCGCTGCACCTGCCCGGCGACTACCTCAGCGTCTATGTGCCGACCACGCCGAACCCGACCTCGGGCTTCTTCCTGATGGTGCCGCGTGCCGACGTGATCGTGCTGCAGATGAGCGTGGACGAGGCGCTCAAGTACGTGATCTCGATGGGCGTGGTCGCGCCGCCGATGCACCCCGTGGCGATCGCCCCCGGCGCGGCCGAGCCGGCGCGAAATTGACCGGGTCGGGCGGCCCGGCAGCCGCTCGGCCCGCAGCCCCGCCTGGCGGCGCCGCGCCGCCGCCACCGAACCACGGGCCGCACGGCCCGCACCCGAAAAACCAACCTGCAAGCTGCAGTGGAGTGACGACATGAGAACGACGTACTGCGGCCTCGTCAGCGAAACGCTGATGGGCCAGACCGTGACGCTGATGGGCTGGGCGCACCGCCGCCGCGACCACGGCGGGGTGATCTTCATCGACCTGCGCGACCGCGAAGGCCTGGTGCAGGTCGTGTGCGACCCCGACCGCGCGGCGATGTTCAAGACCGCCGAAGGCGTGCGCAACGAGTTCTGCCTGAAGATCGTCGGCAAGGTGCGCGCGCGCCCCGAAGGCACCGTCAACGCCAACATCACCAGCGGCAGGATCGAGGTGCTGTGTCTGGAGATCGAGGTGCTCAACCCGAGCATCACGCCGCCGTTCCAGCTCGACGACGACAACCTCTCGGAGACCACGCGCCTCACGCACCGCGTGCTCGACCTGCGCCGCCCGCCGATGCAGCGCAACATGATGCTGCGCTACCGCGTGGCGATGGAGGTGCGCAAGTTCCTCGACGCCAACGGCTTCATCGACATCGAGACGCCGATGCTGACCAAGAGCACGCCCGAGGGCGCGCGCGACTACCTCGTGCCGTCGCGCGTGCACGAAGGCATGTTCTTCGCGCTGCCGCAGTCGCCCCAGCTCTTCAAGCAGTTGCTGATGGTGGCCGGCTTCGACCGCTACTACCAGATCACCAAGTGCTTCCGCGACGAAGACCTGCGCGCCGACCGCCAGCCCGAGTTCACGCAGATCGACATCGAGACCTCGTTCCTCACCGAGGAGGAGATCCGCACGATGTTCGAGGGCATGATCCGCAGCACCTTCGCGCACGCGATCGGCGTGGAGCTGCCGGCTTTCCCGGTCATGAAGTACGCCGAGGCGATGCACCGCTACGGCTCCGACAAGCCCGACCTGCGCGTCAAGCTCGAGCTCACCGAGTTGACCGACGTGATGGCCGATGTCGACTTCAAGGTCTTCTCGGCGCCCGCGACGACGAAGGGCGGCCGCGTGGTCGCGCTGCGCATCCCCGGCGGCGCCGAGATGAGCCGCGGCGAGATCGACGCCTACACCGAGTTCGTCAAGATCTACGGCGCCAAGGGCCTGGCCTGGATCAAGGTCAACGAAGTGGCCAAGGGCCGTGACGGCCTGCAGTCGCCCATCGTCAAGAACCTGCACGATGCCGCCATTGCCAAGATCCTGGAGCGCACCGGTGCCAAGGACGGCGACCTGATCTTCTTCGGCGCCGACAAGGAAAAGATCGTCAACGACGCCATCGGTGCACTGCGCCTGAAGGTGGGCCATTCGGAGTTCGGCAAGAAGGCCGGCCTGTTCGAAGACCGCTGGGCCCCGCTGTGGGTGGTGGACTTCCCGATGTTCGAGTACGACGACGA